>JBDUEH010000221.1:0-4803 GCA_040002555.1 Gemmatimonadales bacterium
GGGTGCCATATGTGACAATCGGCATCGAAATGCCGAGTCGCGGGCTTCGCCATCCATCGAGCCGGCGTGGAAGGCGATCGTCTACAAACTTCAAGCAGATCTCCGGGTGCTGATCACTCTCGCTGGCTTGTCGTGATATGAACCAGCCGCTTCGATGAACGCGTCGAACAGGCGGCGCATGTTCGGATCGAGATCCGCGAGATCTTCAGGATGCCATTGGACGCCGAGGACGAAGTTGTCGTCATTGGATTCGACCCCTTCGATGAGACCATCGGGCGCGAATGCGTTTGCGATAAGAGTAGGCGCGAGCTGCTTGATTCCCTGGTGATGCATGCTGTTCACCAGAACGGTATCGGCCCCAAGAACCTTGTTCAGCCGTGTATTGGCTACGACATTCACCGGATGGGCAATGTCCTGGCGCGTACGCGCGCCGACTTTTGGCCAGTAGTCGTGCTTGATGGCGGCCGGATATTCGGAGCCGATGTCCTGATAGAGAGTGCCACCGGCGGCGACACTGAGAATCTGGGCTCCGCGGCACACGGCAAGAATCGGTTTGCGATCTTTCATTGCCCAGTCGGCGAGCATTATCTCGGTGCGGTCGCGATCAGGGTCGACGCGGCCGCATGCTTCGGACTTTTCTTCGTTGTAGGAGAGGGGATCTACATCGACGCCACCGGGAAGAAATATTCCATCGACGCGATCGTAGATCTCGCGGAGAGTTTGAGGATCGTCGAGGAGCGGGACGAGCCAGGGAATTGCACCGGACGCGGTGAGGGTTCGCACGTATCGCTGACTCATGATCCAGCAACGGGGCAGCTCGTCCGGAATTTCTTCCAGTGTCTGGGTTGGGACCGCAATAATCGGCCGCGCTGCCGTCATCACGAAGTAGCGGGCGTGATAACGCCTTCGGCGGTCTCTCTGATCAACTGATCCACAACGGCTTTCAAATCTCCGGTCTCCTTGAACGTCGCAAGCTGCCTGTCGGCGCTGGACCCTTCTTCGATGATGCGGTAGGCGTACTCGATCTCCTTCCGCGTGCCAAGCTCATCCATCACGTCGCCAAGGAACCACTCGATGAGCTCCCTGATAAGCACCGGAGCGGGGAACTCCTGCTTCTTCCCGAAATCTATGAGCTTTCCTTTCAGGCCCCAACGGACAGCCCGCCATTTATTCTCTTCGACGAGCTCCGAGCGGTAAACGCGGAACGACAGGTTGTCGCGTCTCAACTTCCACATCTTGGCGACAACCGCCTGGAGAATGGCCGCGACGCAGATCGCCTCATCCACGCGTGTGCATACGTCGCAGTTACGAAATTCGAGAGTTGGATACTTGTAATGGGGCCGGACGTCCCACCACAACTTCGACGCGTCCGGTATGCTCTTCGTCCGAACGAGCGTGTCGACGAGGTCCAGATAATCCGCGTTGCTTCCAAATACTCGCGGGACGCCACTGCGAGGAAAATTCTTGAAGATTATGCTGCGATACGAGTGCAGTCCCGTCTTGCGCCCCATCCAGAACGGCGAGCTCGTCGACAGGCAGAGAATGTGGGGGAGCACGTATCGCGCAGCGTTGAGGCAGTCGATCCGAAACTCCGGATCCTCGATGCCGATGTGAACGTGCGTCCCGAAAATCAGCAGACGGTCGGCCAGCTCCTGAAGCTCCTCCTTGACGCCAAGGTACCGTTCGAGCGGGTTCACGTGCTGTTGCTGCCAGGAGGAGATCGGATGCGTTCCCGCCGCCGCAATCGTAAGCCCGTGCGTTCCGGCGGTCTCGATGATCGCGCGTCGCAGCTTGATGAGATCTTCCTTCGCTTCCTGAATCGTGGAGCAGACTTTCGTGCCTACCTCGACCTGGCACTGATGCAGCTCCGGCTTCACGTCGCGGAGCAGCGGCAGGTCCGACTTCATGATCTTGTCGATTCCGCTCTGCAGCTCCCGCGTGACGGGATCGATGATCTGATATTCTTCCTCGATCCCGACCGTGAGCGAAGGAGCTTTCATCGATGACGATTTCATCTCGTCTCCAGCAGCAGGGTTGGCACGTTGGAGCCACCACCGGCGGTGACATTCAGCAATTCGTCGGTCGAGATGCGAGTGAGGCAGCCCTCGATGAACCGCCCATGTGACACGTACGGCGCCGTGTCGAGAGAGCGATTGTGAATATCCAGTTTCCCGTCGATCCACGACGGAAACGGCTCTTCCGGAATCGACACGCGCTGCTGAACGATGAACGGCTCGTCGATCGCGCCGCGGATTGCCTCCGTCCATTTGGCGGCCGAGACTGTCCATCCGAGCACAATTCCGCGTCCGCCGTAATCATCGTTCGGCTTCAGAACTAGGCGCTCGCGGTTGTCTTCCATCCAAGGAAGCAGGTCGATCTTCTTCCCTTCGATTACAGTTGATCGCTCGGCGACGACGCGGGTCCATGGAACGTGCATTGCTACCGCGCGACGTTCGTCCTGACTGAAAAGGCTCGCGTTCAGCTCATCGCTGATCACTGCAAGACTCGCCTTCTTGTGAAGAAGCTTGCAGCGAAACGGATTCACCATACACACTGCGCGGTCGCGTACTGCGCGCACCACTGCGTGCTCGAGACCGCACTCGTTCACGAGCTCGTCGATCAGAACGCGCTTGTAAATGAGTGTGACGTGCAAGTCACCGGCGAAGAGCTTGCCATTTCGATACTCCATCTCGCGAGGGTCGACGATCAGGCACTCCAGGCCGTTCTGTCTGAAGAAGTCGCGGAAGAGAACGAACTCACTCTGTGTCGGGACGTCGTTCCAGTCGACGATCGCAATGCGGGGTGCTTCGCGTGAGCCGCTCCATTGACGGTGTGCGTCGAGAAGCGCGTGCTCCACTCCCGGAGCCGACGGGAGCGGAAGGCAATTGAACTCGCGCCTGAAATCCGCCATCAGCGGAAGCGACAGGAACGCTTCGGTCAGCGAGTCGCCGTACGCCGCACCAGCCGGCGTCTCGGCGTTGTATTCAGTGAATTTCAGCCCCGATCCGTCAGGTCCTTCAGCGAAGAACGCGTCGAGTCGCGAAGTCGGACTTGCGTCGCGAAAGCCGGGATCGTCGTGCACGAGCGTTTCTTCCCAGTCGAGCAGCCCGAACTGAGCGCGCAGTGTATCGTCGGCCATCGCGGCAACACGGGCTTTTTCCAACGCGGAAAGGACAAGGGCAGAGCGATCGGCGAGCAGGCGGTACTGCTCGAAGGTGAGGAAGCGTGGACGAAGAACGGAGCAGAGCTGCCGGCCGCCGAACTCCAGCCCTTTCGCCACGAGCTGGTGATGAAACCAGTCATGAGAATCGGCGGCTACCTGCGGAGTAAGCAGTTCGTGATAACGCTCGATCGCAGACTTCAACCCGGCGCCGTGGCGAACTTCGCAGGCTGCGGTGAAGTGCGAGGCGCCTGTGCCATCTTGATGGCCATATCCGCCATGCGCTTCACGGTCCAGTCGAAGAAAGGCCGCGTCAGCGAGTTGATGTCCATGTCGGGCGCGGGATTCATGAAGTCAATCGCGTATGGGATTTCGTCTCGAACGGCAAACTCCACGCTGTTCATGTCGTAGCCGAGAGCGCGGACGAGCTTTAGCGCGTCGTCGACGATGCGCTTTTTCAAAGCAGGAGACAGGTAGCTCTCATCTTCTATATAACGGCGCGCTTTAGGGTCGTACTGCATCGGAAGAACCGCTTCCTGACCGAGACAAAGGCAGCGGATATACTGCTTCCACTCGATGAATTCCTGGAGGATCATCGTGAGCAGGCCGCTGTCATTGTAGTTCTGGATCACTTCCTGCGCCGAATGGCAGATATAAACATCGCGCCACCCTCCGCCATGCGCGTCCTTGAGAACGCACGGAAGTCCGACGTATTCGATCGCGCCTTTCCAATCCATTGGGAATTTGAGATTGCGAAGACTTTCCGAGTGCGAGATCCCCGGGATGTAATCCTTGTTGGGAAGCACGACTGTTTTGGGATGCGCCACACCGACGACGGTTGCGAGAGTTGCGTCGAAGAATTTGTCGTCGGCCGACCACATGAAGGGATTGTTCACGACCTTCGTGCCCAGCAGTGCCGCATGCTTGAGGTACGCGCGATAAAAGCCGACCTCGTGCGAGATGCGATCGATGATCACCGCATATTCGCCGGGAACACCCATTCTGGTAATGTCCAGCGACACGTATTCGGCGGTTACGCCGGTCTTGCGGCCGTTGACCTCCTCGATGAATGCGGGAGGGAAAGACCACTCTCGACCGACAAGAAGGCCGATTTTCGGTTCCATGAGGCGGGTCTCCGTAGGGTGCAGGAAGAAATTAATGCAAGAGGGGCGTGATGGCTCAGCGGCTGCCCAACCTAGCGTACGGCCGCGATGACGCCGAAAGCGATCATGGCCAGACCTCCAAGACGAGCGATGTGACTACCTGCTGATCCGAATTTCTCGATGAGAATGAACATGGTAAGCGCTGCGACCCACACGAGGTTCATCACTCCGACGACGAACAACACGCACATGAGCGCCCAGCAGCACCCCAGGCAGTAGAGTCCGTGCCGGATGCCCATCTGCAGCGCCCCTTTCGCGCCATTGCTCCAGTTGGCCATGAGAAATCCGAGCGGGCTCTGGCATTGCCTCAGGCAGGCATTTTTTGCAGGCGTCAACTGATATGCGCCGGCGGCGATCAAAATGATGCCGGCGATGCGCGCGCTCGTCACACTCATGCCGGATGACAACCATGCGCCCTGATGCAACCCCCATTGTGCAAGTGCAGCGGCCGCACTGAATCCCCCCCATACGATGAAATAC
>JBDUEH010000222.1:0-4789 GCA_040002555.1 Gemmatimonadales bacterium
GTTCCGGAGTGACCGCGAGAGAGCCGCGCCCGCTCGAGAAGGTGGCACTGCCGCGCATCATAGATGACCGATATCGCGTTAAACGCGAAATTGGCCGTGGCGGAATGGCGACCGTTTATCTCTGCACCGACTCGCGCGACGGTAGTGACGTTGCCCTGAAGGTCTTGCGCCCCGAAGTCGGAAGTGCCGTTGTCGTTGAGCGCTTTCTTCGCGAAATCAAGTTCGCGTCCGACCTCAACCACCCGCAGATACCGAAGGTTCTCGGTTCCGGGGTTGCCGAGGGGATTCCGTACTACGTCATGGAATTCATCAATGGCGAGTCGCTCAGGTCCAGGCTCGATCGATTAAAGCAGCTCCCGGTGGATGAGGCCATTAGGATTACCGAGCGGATCATCGTGCCGACTGCGTACGCCCACACTCACGGAATCGTGCACCGCGATTTAAAGCCCGGGAACATCCTGCTCGCCGGCGATTCCGTTTACGTTCTCGATTTCGGGATTGCGCGCGCCATCGTCGCGTCGACTGACGACAGCTTGACCTCGACCGGTGTCGCTGTGGGAACCCCGGCTTATATGAGTCCGGAACAGGCGCTTGCCGATCACGATGTCGATGCGAGAAGCGATATCTACTCGCTTGCCTGCGTCACATATGAAATGATCGCAGGGATCCCCCCATTCGTTGGAGCCACCGCACAGGCAGTGATGACGCGGCGGTTCGTCGCCACGCCGCCTCCACTTCATGAAGTCAGACAAGGAGTTCCGCCGTCTGTGGAGGAAGCGGTACAAAGGGCGCTATGCCGCGCGCCGGCAGACAGATGGCAAAGTGTCGAAGAGTTCGGCGCTGCGCTGCGAGCGACGGCACCCGCGTCTACCGGTGAGACCGCCAGGGCGACACTCGATGCTCGTCGGCGTAAGCTCGCAGTCGCCGTAGCCTCAACTGCTGCAGTCGTCGCAGTCGCTGGCGCAATTGCCTGGACGACGTTAGCGCGCGATCGGGTGCGCGCTGGAAGAATCGCCCTCGAGAATTGGGATATCACGAAAGCTGAGTCCGAATTCCGCGATGCGATTGACAGGAATTCATCGAGTCCACGTGCGAGGCTTTGGCTCGGACAGCTGCTGATTGTGAAGCATGCGCCTTTGAGTGAATGGGCACCGCTTGTTCTCAAGGCTGAGGATGCACGCGCGGACCTCGACCCGGATGAGAGGTTGCGCGCCGATGCGCTCGCCAGGTATGCGGATACGGGCAAGCCTGGACGGTGCGACGGCCTGAGGTCGCTCCTCAAACAGCCCGATCGCCTCCATCCGGCTGACTTTACGGTGCCGCTGTCTCTTGCCGATTGTCTTGCCTCCGATTCCACTGTTGTCGTCGATCCGGCAAGCCCGTCCGGCTATCGTTTTTCATCGAGCTTTGAGGAGGCGGCATCGCTCTTCCAGAGTGTGATTGACCGAAACTCAGCCGTGGGAAGTGCCTTCGCGACAGTCGTGCCCCGGCTCAGCAGCATTCTGTGGACGAACAAGAGCAAGATTCGCGAAGGGGTTCTGAATGGGAAAAGTGAAGTGAGCTTTGTCGCTTTGGCTGTACTGCTGGGGGACACAATCAGCTTCGATCCGTACATATCGTCGGGCGCGGGCGCGCCTCTGAGAGCCGACGCTGAGGGCCAGACTCGTCTTGTCGCACGAAATCTTACATGGATGAGGTCGCTGACCGTGGCGTGGACAAAGGCATCACCGGGCGACCCATCTATCCAGGAAACGCTTTCGGGAGTACTCGAGGCATCGGGCAACCTGGATGGCGCCGGTGGCTCCGCACTGGAGAGCATTCGAGCAGCGCGTCTCGCGGCAATTTCCCATAACAAGGGAACCGTAGACTACTACGAACAGATGCGGCTCGCTTCGGCTAACGTAAGGATCCTCCTGAGGCTTGCCCGATTTCACGAGGCACGACTCCTCGCTGACAGCGCCCTTTCGTGGAAGTCTTCCACGCCGTTGGACGACGATACGCAGGCGCTTGCGGACAATCTCCTGTCGGGCCTGCTGGCACTGACAGGACGGCAGCGTCGCCAACTCGAGATCGAGCAGAAGTATGCTTCCGAATACGTCGTCAGGTTTGGTACTGAAAAAAAAACGCTTTCTGCGGACTTGGGTGCGGACGTGGCGAAGCTCAATTCGTACGCTATTTTTGGTGGACCCCTGGACAGCCTGGTCGCTCTCGACAAACGAATCCGCGAGAATATCGAATCGCTTGTTTCGCAGTCACAGCTTGACGAGTTCCGAAGGTCAGTCCTCACTCGTCCATTGAGCCTGGCGGTCGAGGCCGTTGGCGTGAGACCTATCGCCAGCCTCGGCCCGAGCTCTGATCAGTTCATCAAGGCGATTCGCGCTATCGACGCTGGCAACCCCGATCGTGCGCGCCAGCTGGCGGATTCACTCGATGCCTTCCATGCAGGCGTTGCTCCCGGAGAAATGACCATGGATGCCGTCCTTCAGGAAGCGTGGCTGCGTGCAACGCTCGGAGATGAACAGAAAGCGGTTCATTCGCTGGACCGCGCGCTGCGAGGCCTGTCGAAAGCGCCGGTCACACTTCTTCAGGATGCAACGATGGCTGCCGCCCTCGTTCGCGCTATGCAATTCAGAGCTGATCTTGCGGCCAAAGGCGGCGATGAAGTAAATCGAAAACGTTGGTCTTCTGCAGCGCAGGAACTCTGGATGAACGCAGATCCGGCAATAAAACCGAAAGCCCCATCCCTTCAATCAAGAAACTGAGAAGGCCGCCACAGCCTCGCGGCCGATAGGCGGCTTTCGATTCTACTGTTCACCAATTCCCGCTCCTCTGGCGATCGTTCACTCTTGCTTGGAGACAATATGACTGTGGCAAACGGACGACAGTTTCTTATCCGTTTCTTCGGCACCATCGGCGCCGCGATTTTGATGACCAGTCTGGCTGGTTGCACTGGAAATGAAGGTACGAAGGCGGATTCCGCCAAGCTCGCTTCAAGCGCCGACTCAATGGCTAACTCCGGCGCTGATACGACGGGAATGATACGCCGGGACTCCGGTATCACCTTAACCCCAGGGCATAACCCCGAGACTCTAGCCTATCTGGCACGTGTAGGCGCCAGGTGGGACCGTCCGAATCAGTCGCGCATCGACAACGACGTGACGTGTCATTCGCATGGAACTACGAACAAGTCTCACCTCAAGATCGATGCAATAGACTATTCCCAAACTATCCGTTGGGACTCAGTCGCCACGGGGACGCCGACGCACTTCTTTGCCAGGATACTCGTTACGAACGGCGATTGCGGCGAGTATGGACTGCAGGCAAATGACACTGCCTATCTCAGCGTTGGACCCGATACCACTGGCGCGCGGATGGTGGCGGTCTACAAGCAGGACCCGCTGGGTGTTGAATACAAAGTCCGTGCAGCCAGTCAGAGCTTTTGCAACTATCACGTTACGATTGGAATAAATAGTGGCGTCCACTTCAACGACCCGCGCTGCACGGCACCAGAACCACTCGTGAGTACAGCGCCCCCCTTCGATCCAATGCCACCGGCTGTGGGCCTCGTGGCGAATGCAACAAAGCCGCAGGTCTCCTGTCCGACGGGCTGCTGCCAGTCGTACTTCGCATCGTATTAGGCGCAGACCTCCAACTGTTCGGGGGTGAGGGTGGGAGTTCCTCACCCCTGATGCGTTGGGTAATCTACCGGCAATCAAGACCCCGAAGTCAGCTGGCAAAGTCCGAACAACTCCAAACGCCAGCGCGAGCGAACCGAAGCCACGTTTGAATTGTCATACTTCTCGAGGCAGATAATCACGCTTGCATTGTTGCGAGGCGTTGTACGAAAGTCGTACTATGTACCTCTATCAATACAAGTAGCCGCCATCGCGGAGGCATACCGGAGTGACCGCGCGAGGGACGCAGCCAGCTGCTGAAGGTGCACATCCGGAGCTCATAGGCGACCGGTATCGTGTGCAGCGCGAAATCGGCAGGGGCGGAATGGCAACCGTCTACCTTTGCGAAGACTCTCGCGACGGAGGGCTCGTCGCGGTCAAAGTCATGCGCGCCGAGCTTGGCAGCGCAGTCATTGTCGAGCGATTCCTGCGCGAGATCCAGTTCGCATCCGAGCTCGAGCACCCGCAAATACCCAAAGTTCTCGACTCCGGCGTGATGGGCGACCTGCCTTTTTACGTGATGACGTTCATCGACGGAGAGTCGCTGCGGTCGATGCTCGATCGGGAGAAGCAACTCACGATCGAGGAAGCAGTTCACATAACCGAGCAGGTTATCATCCCGACCGCGTACGCACACGCGCGCGGGATCGTCCATCGCGACCTCAAACCCGGCAACATTCTCATTGCCGGTAATAAAGTTTTCGTTCTGGATTTCGGCATTGCTCGCGCGATTGTCGCATCGACTGAAGACCGGCTCACTTCGACGGGAGTAGCGGTCGGCACTCCGGCGTACATGAGTCCCGAGCAGGCACTGGCTGATCACGACGTGGATAACCGGAGTGACATCTACTCGCTCGCGTGTGTGACATATGAAATGATCGCGGGCATCCCTCCGTTTGTTGGAGCGACTGCGCAAGCGGTGATGGCGCGGCGATTCATTGCGCCTCCTCCTCCATTGAGTCAGGCGAGAGAGCTCGTTCCACCGGCGGTGGAGCGGGCCGTGATGAAGGCGATGTGCAAGGCCCCGGCAGATCGATGGCAGAATGTCGAAGAATTCGGCGCTGCGCTGCGCGAGACGACGCCCTCGCCGACCGTGCAGGCGCAACAGGCAGTGT
>JBDUEH010000223.1:0-4786 GCA_040002555.1 Gemmatimonadales bacterium
AGAATCGCTTAGATCTGGCATATCCAGGCGTGACCCGATTGGGATCGCCAATCGGCAGGAATTCGAGCGCAGCCTCGGCGCTCGTGCCAAACGTGTCGAGCGTGCGCTTGGTAAAGTTGAGCACGCTGCCACCGAAACTGCCGTCGAGCAAGGCGCGCAGTTGAAGCCGCTTGCCGACTTGAATCTCGTTCAGGAACGAGCCGATCCATTTGGGATTTGGGTCCCCGACCTTGCCCGATACGCGGGTGGCGACTGGGCTCCGAACAATCAGCCCGTCGGCGCCGATGGAATCCCCGCCTTTTGAATTGAACGCTGGTAGCTCGGAGTAGAAATATCCAATCGGCTGTCCCTGCTCTACACGGTTAGCGTAGCCGAGCGTGAATGGAGAACCGATGAGCTTGTCGAGTTTGTTCTTGTTCCTGCTGTATGTAACCGTGCTCGTCCACCGCAGGTTGGGGCTGCTGATATTGCGCGTTCTCGCAAGAAGCTCAAAACCCTTGTTGGAAATCTCTCCGATGTTGTCGAGTTTGGTGGTATAACCGCTGCTTGTCGGAAGCGGGCGGGACAGGAGCGCATCGGTGACTTTCTTCGAGTAAACTGTCGCCTCGAGATTGACGCGATCCTGCCAGAAGCCCATGTCCGCACCGAACTCGACCTCACGCTGGCGCTCCGGTCTGAGTGAATCGTTGCCGAGCACGAGACTGTTCACAACACCGACGTGGTCGTTGTTGACCCGCTTCACGTACGAATCGAGGCTGGCATACGCATTCGCCAAGGACGGCTGATTTCCGGCGTAGCCAAGCGCGCTCCGGAATCTGAGCGAGCTGAACGGCCTGCCAATCGCAGAGCTGTTGAACCACGGCTCATCCGAAATCACGTAAGATGCCGAGAGTTTCGGATACCACTGCCAGCGATCCCCGGTACCAAATGTGGATGAGGCATCACGACGAAGGGCACCGGTCAGATAGAGTCGATCCCTCCACGCCATCGTCTGCTGCCCGTAGAAGCCGAGCGTAACGAGATCGAACCGACTCTGACCTGCGGTTGGGATAGCACCGGCGCTCACGAGCTCGCCTGTTGGCAGCAGGTCACGCGCGATCGCGGTGGTCGTTGAGATGAACTGCGTCGTGTAGTTGAACCCAAGCGAGCTACCGAGCTGCAGGTCATCACTTGGCTTGGCGGTGTAGGTCGCAACACCGTCGTTGTTAACGATTCTCGAATTGCGAAGGATCGCGGTCGACTTGCCTGTCGGCTCCGATGCAATCGTGCCACGCGGAATCAGCTGATCGGCTTCGAGCTGATATCCATCGTATCCAAGCGTGTACTGCGCGTTGATCCTGGCGGTTGGAGCGTAGACCGCATTGATACTTCCGATAAAGCGGTCGGTGGTCTGCGGTGCCTTCCATGTGTCTATGACGGCGAGTGGATTCGCGAACCCGGCGCCGGTCGGTGCCTGCGGATAGATACCGTTTACAGGAAAGAAGCTGAACGTCGTTGGCGTAAAGAGCAGCGCAGTGATGACACCGGTGCCCGATTCACCGTTAGGCTCGAACTCCACTTTTGAGCGAACGTAATTGGCGCCGATGTTGAGCTTGAGCGGCTCGGCTATTTTCTGCGACAGGTTTACTCGAGCGCTGCGACGCGCCGCCGAGCTCGCCTTGATGATCCCCTCTTCGCCCGAGTAACTGGCACCCGCATAGTAGGTGGTGTTGCCGGAGCCGCCTTCGACGGACAGGTTCGTTTCCTTGAGATTGCCGGTCTGGAAAATCTCGTCCTGATAGTCGTATCGAGTAACCGGATTTCCGGCTGCATCGAGCGGAGCAAGGTTGAGCGCAAGCCGCTTTGCGAGGTGTTCCGATGTGTATCGGGTGCCGAAAGTGATCCGCGGTGCGCCTGCTACGCCGCGCTTCGTGAATATCTGAACGACGCCGTTGTTTGCTCGCGATCCATAGAGCGCGGCTGCCGCTGCTCCGCGAACGATCTCGATACGATCGATGTCATTCGGATCCAGGTCAGCGAGACGATTCTGTGGATTACTTCTCGCTCCGAAGTCGATGAGCTGGTCGGAGCTGTTATCGACGATCACGCCGTCGACGATGTAGAGAGGTTCCGAGCCCGAGATGATCGAGCCTGTTCCCCGAAGACGCACGGAGAGGCCGCCGCCGCCGGGGGTGCCGGAATTTTGCGTGATCTGCGCTCCGGCGATTTTCCCTTGCAGAGCCTGGTCAACAGTAACCGACCGCGCTTCGGAGATCTGAGAGTTGTCGATAGTGGCAATACTGGTACCCAGCGCACGGACAGTGGTCGGCGTCGCAGTGCCGGTCACGACAACCTGTTCGAGCGTGCTTGCAGTTACTTCGAGCGAGAAAATCACATCGCTCACACCCGTGTCAACAGTGACTTGTTTGCGTTGAGGTGAGTAGCCAATCCGGCGAGCAGTGAGCGTGCGACTTCCCGCGGGAACACCGGAGATGCTGAATGCTCCCGAGGCGTCAGTAGATGCTCCCAGCTGGGTCCCTTCGACCGACACCTGAGCCGATTGTATTGGATTGCCGGTCCGCGAATCGTTGACTCGCCCCCTTAAAGTTGATGTTGCCTGGGCGCCGCTCAGAGACGGCGCGAGGAAGGCGACGGCGAAGAGGCTGAAGAGGCTTCGTCGAGTGAGTCGAATCATGCGGGAAATCTCCGCTGGGCGGGGAAAGGCTGGCCCCCAGCTGTGCCATAGGGTGCAGGAATGGCAAGAAATTGCCTCCATCTGACGACTCTCGAAAGAGCCTTTATTGTCCAAACCGGATTTGTCGGGCTATTTTGGCGCAGCATCCGTAACACCGGCCGCTGAGTCACGCTTCCACCGACTAGCTCGCGCCCCCAACTCTGCATCAGCAGATGATCCATACTTGAAGTCAGTAGTTGTTCAAGGCACGATCCTTCTCAACAAAGAGGCCATGTGTTGACGACAAAGTTTGACAATACCGCGCTGCGATTGGCGGGAAGAGTGTTGCTCCCCGCAATGGCTTTCGCGGTGCCGCTTGCGGCGCAGACCGGAGTCGTGACTGGACGCGTCGTGAACGCGGAATCCGGGACGCCAATTGCGAATGCCCAGGTGACAGTCACAGGAACCACAATCGGTACGGCAGTCGACAGTGACGGCCGATTCCGGCTCACGGGTGTTCCCACGACAGCACGCGAGGTCAGGGCGCGAAGCCTCGGCTATCAGCCTGCCTTGGCAACGTTCTCAGTGACGGACGGCGCAACGGCGACCGTCCGAATCGTGATGACGGAAAGCGCGAAGGCCCTCGACGCGGTGGTCATCACTGGAGCCGTTGGCGACACGAGACGACGCGCGATCGGAAACGCTGTATCCACCGTCAACGCCTCCGAAGTAATCGGTCGCTCGGCAGTGAACAACGTCACCGAGATACTTCAATCGAAGACACCTGGACTCACGCTTCTGCCGGGGTCGGGGTCCGCAGGCACTTCGACGAACTACCGCCTTCGCGGCGCAGGGTCACTCAATGCGGGGAACTCACCCACGATCTATCTCGACGGTGTCCGGCTGAACGACCGCAACCAGGGCAGCTACACTGTATTCGGCCAAACAGCGGCGGCTCTCGACGCTATCAACCCGAACGACATCGAGTCGATCGAAGTTATCAAGGGACCAGCCGCCGCAACGTTGTACGGAGCTGAAGCCGCTGCCGGAGTGATTCAGATCATCACGAAAAAGGGGAAACCTGGTAAAACGAGATGGGAAGGGCGTGTCGAGACCGGCAACGCAAAGTGGGTCGACGACCTCAAGCCGGTGAACTATGGAGTCGCCACAGCAGTCCGAATAGCCGACGTGGCTGGCTATCCAGGGTATACCGGGCTTCAGGTCGGCGACATTATCTCGCACCGCGCGATGACCGAGCCGAACGCATTGAGAACCGGTGGCTTGACGAAGTACAGCCTGTCGGCAGCCGGCGGCGGGCAGAATTACACGTACTTCCTGTCAGGCGCAGAGAGCAAGGAAGAGGGCGTGAACATCAACAACTACGTGAACCTTGGCTCGGTTCGAGGAAACTTCGCATTTACCCCCTCGACCAAGCTGACGTTCAACACGAATGTGGACCTTAGCAGAAGTCACGTACGACTTCCTCTCAACGACAACATCGCATTCGGATTGATCATCAGCTCGTATCTCGCAATTCCAGGGCGTAAGTACAATTTCCCGGCGGGACTGAACGAATCCCAGATCCTGCCGGATGTTGCCAACACATACGACAACCAGACCAGAGCCGACCGGCTCATCATTGGAACCAGCGCGGAATACAAGCCGGTAGAGTGGCTGAGCAACAAGGTACGCATCGGTTTCGACCAGAATGTCGGTCGGGCCGAGTTGTATTTCGCGCCGCAGGCTGCAGGAATCAATCCCTTCAGTGCCCGCGCAAGCTTCGACCTTGACAATACGAAGGGATTCCTGGCGCAAGGCCGCCCCCTGAACCAGAACACCACGCTCAATTATGACCTGACGGCGACTCACGACTTTTCGCCAACGCTTATTTCGAATTCCTCATTCGGTGCACAGTACCTCGCAAACACGTACCGGCGCACCGATGCGTATGGACAGGACCTCGGCGCGACGGGGATTCGCTCCGTAAGCGCTGCGGCGGTCACGACGAGCGGTGAAGCGTTCTCGGAGCAGAAGTCCGTCGGCTTCTACGTGCAGGAACAACTTGCGATGCGCGACCGCCTCTTCCTCACCGGCGCAGTTCGAGTCGACAACAACTCGGCATTTGGATCCGAG
>JBDUEH010000224.1:0-4752 GCA_040002555.1 Gemmatimonadales bacterium
TCAAAGCGGTATCCGTAACTCTCCATCGCGTGCTTCGTAGCAAAGGCCGTGACAGTAACGTTCGAGTCTTTGTAAATCGTGCCGGGACGGATTTCATGCACGTTGACCTTGTGACCATCCGGAAATGTGCGTTGGTTACCTTCGGGATTGGTGCGCGTATCGATGTCGACCTTATAGGCCTCCATGATATGGTCGGTCATCGCTTCAAGGCCGTGGGGACCATACACCTCAAGAGGAACTCGACGTCCGATGGTCCAAGGGGTGAAAATCAGGTCGGGATAGCCCAACGTGTGATCGGAGTGGAGATGGGTAATGAAGGCCACTCGCAAGCGGGTAGGCTCGAGCGCCTTGATGCCTTTCTCGAGAGAGGCAGCGCTAGCGCGCCGCACCACACCCGGACCCAAGTCAATCAGGTATGCCGTCCCGTTCACCACAATAGCGGTAGCCGGTCCGGATCGATCAGGATCCGGACCTGGATTTCCGGTCCCCAGCATTACTATCTGGGTCCTATCACCGGACCATTTTTCAGAAACCTGACCGATGGCATGAATGGACGACAGATGGACCAAGGCCAAAACAGGAAAGGCAAACAACATTAATCGGTTGGGTCTGAGGTACATGTCGTCCTCTTAGTCACGAGCAGATGGGGCAGCCATCAACGTTCAGTCAGATTAACAGATTTCTTCAACCATGATGTGGCGGGCAACTTTGTGGGATGTTGTTGCGCCCGCGACCGTAGTCGAGCGATGCGTCAGGTGCAGCCCTCCGTCGTCATGAGGGTTTGAATCAAAAGTAGGCGGGCGACAGGTAACGTCGCAAATCTCCAACCTCTCAGCTCAAGGAGGAGATTCGTTAAGCGCGTTCCTCAATCAGCGTTCCTTTCATTGCTTGTGCGACGTTGAATGCTCATTCGCAGTCGGAAATGCGAGAATCGGATATGGACCGATTTTGTCCACCGTATACTCGCTCGCCCAGAAATCGGGCGGACCCTCGCTGTCCGCAACCAGATGTCGTACCGGATTCACGCCGTTCTTGAGATAGGCGGCTATCGCCCACAGATCAGCATCGGGCATATGCCGCCATGACGGCCACGGCATCGGCCGCGCGAGATAGTGCGGATGCAACGGGAAGTTTCCTTGACCAGGCGTCGCAGAGGTAATCTCGACGTCAGGGGTTTCTCCGGGGCGCAAGCCGTACCGCAGAGCGTTGAAGATCTGTCGCTCAGAGAATCGGCCGATGCCCGTCGAGTTGTCCGGAGTGAGATTGCGCGGGCGCGTGATGTAGCAGGGCTTGGCACCCGGTTCAGATGCGCAGGGGCCGATTCTGAATTCAGTCGCTGGACCAGTAGATCCAATCAGATAGCCATCGCCGGCGGGATTCGATCTGCCGCCATGACATCCAGCGCAATCGTGGCTGACAACGTCGATCCTTCCGCGCGCAATCTGAGCTTCCCTGGATTGTGCCGAGGTCACATTCGGCGTTCCCGGCGGACTGCCCATTTGGCTCTTACAGGCAGCGGCCGATAAGATCAGAATCAACAATCCATGCACACCCAAAAAGTTTTGCCGAATTCGGATCATCATCGTCTCCTTTTCTATGATTCGTACGCCTACCTATATTAAGTATCGTATTGCTAATAATGGTCAGCGCTCCAGGTTGATGACCCGTGCAACTATCGGAGCAAGAGGGCAGTGCGCCATGCCCGCATCCGAAGATTGCTTGACTGCTGCGCCGTTTGTTAGAGAGCTGGCGAGTCGTATCATTCGTCCAAAGCTTTCAACCAACTGTTCTCAGCTGGGCTGAGGTATATAGAATCATTGGCAAGTCACCCCGCTAATGCTTCAGATGCTCCCGTAGCTTGTCGAGCATTGCGTAGAAATAACGGTGACTGTACTCCACGGCATCGTGCCGGGCCACGTCCGACATTTCTTCCGCCAGCCCTTGCGGATCGGGGAAGCTGAATCCGGGAAGCACCACCGGCACGATGTTTCGCTTCGTCGCGATTGCGTGGGAGATCTCCCTCCGCAGCCAATCGCCCGGCGTATTGCATCGGTCGAGGCTTCCCGGAGAAAGGAAGACCACAAAATTCGGGGAAGTCTCGATCATCTCGAGCAATGACGCGTCGAAGTGGCCGGACGGCATTCGGTCAACGTCGAGAAAGATGTTGTATTCGCTCTTGAGGGCCTGCTGCACACTGCGCGCAACATCGCTTCCGCCTTCCCGCCGATAGCTGAAGAAGATGTCGTAACTCTCAGCCTTGGAAGGTGCTTCGACTGGCGCTTCGAATCGCTTCAAATAGTAGATGTCGTAGCTGATTCCCTGCATCGGCCCTTTTTTGTCGATGCGGAACTGCACGGGACCTTCAGCAGATGCCATGGCCCGATCCTGAAGCGCTGTGTATGTCGCGTGGTCGCATACAATGCGGTTTCCGTCGCGAGCTGTTTTCACCAACGCGGCGGCGAGATTTACGCCCGCGCCGATAACGGTGAAATCGCGGAACCTGTCATCCCCAACAGTGCCAAGGATCGTGTCGTCGTCGGTGGTGACGCCAACTCCGATATCGAGGAAATCGAGATTGAAGCGTGTGATGCCCTTCCAACTTGTGCGGAGACGCTCAAAACCATCGATTGCATCGAGCGCTGAGCGAATTGCGCGATCTGCTGCATCAGGTCCGCGGAAGATAGCCATCAAGCCATCGCCCATGACTTTGTTGACGATTCCGTTGTTCCGGACAACGACTGCGGCAAGCATGAGAACGTAATCGCTAAGAACGCTCTGAATTTTTTCCGGACTTGATATCATGTTGCAGAGCTGTGAAAAGCCCCGCATGTCGATGAACACAACGGTGAACCTGTCCTTTATCGCCGACCTACCCGCCCTGGTCATGTGCTGAATGAGGTCCTGGCGGACATGTTTGCTTGCGTACAGGCCACTGCTGGCCAGCATCTGCTCGAAGAGCGTCGCGTTGCGGATAGCAACGGTGGCCTGGGAGCCGAACCGCATCAACAACTCGAGATCGCGGTCATCGTAGGCCTCGCTCCCGTCGGCTTTGTTGAGGATCTGCATGACGCCTACGATCCGGTCACTCTGTACGAGAGGAACGCAAATCATCGACTTCGAGGTAAAATCCGTCTTCTGGTCTACTGCGCCGTAGAAGTCGTGAAGGTTGTTTTCGACGATCGGAACGCCCGTGCTGAAAACCTCTCCCGCTTTTCCTTTGCCAAGAGGAATTCGAATTCCTGGCAGCTTGTCCGAAGCGGGCCCAGTTGCTGCTGCGAAGTAGAGGTCGTTGCGTTCGGGATCGTGGAGAATTACCGAGCCTGCCGACGATTTCGAGAGCGATCCGGCGAGGCGCAGAATATTGGTCAGCACCTCCTCGAGCGTCTCCATGGAATTGAGTTGACCCGCGGTATCGAGCAAGGCCAGGAGATCCGCGTTTTCGAGAGCCGATGAGGTTGGACCCGCCATGTTTATCTGCCTCGCTAACGGTAAGCCTCTTGGCGCAACCCACAATTTGATTATGGCCGGTAAAGACAGGAAGAGTCGCTGCCACTATTCTTGGATATGATCAATGCCGAAAAGTCGCAGTCATCAGGCTCCAAAGCGCTGGCGTTCTGGCCGACCCTGATAGTCGTTTTCCTTCTGGATTTTGCGACGAAGCGTTGGGCGGAGAGTCACCTGCTGCCAGTCTATACGCCCCATGAAGTTTTTGGAAACGTCGTCAGGTTTACTCTCGCATTCAACAAGGATGCGGCGATGGGTCTAAGTCTTGGAGGCTATTCCAGAGTTGGATTCGCCGTCGTTGCTGTAGTGGTTCTTGTAGTACTTGGAGTTTTTTATCGACGGACGCCAGGGTTTGCGACAGGAGCCGCGGCAGCATTGGGCCTGGTTGCAGCGGGGGCACTCGGCAACCTGATGGATCGCGTGCTGTTCGAGAGAGGCGTAGTCGATTTCATCGATGTGGGCCTGGGCTCCGCGCGATTTTACACTTTTAATGTCGCAGATGCCTCTATTACCTGTGGCGCAATTCTGCTGGCCTTCTTATCAATGAAGAGCGCCAAGCCAACAGAAGCTCCAGCGATAACTCCGACCATCGCGCAATCGCAGGAGTGAGGTACGAGGCTAGACGACCCCGCGAGATAAGCTGCCTAATTCACGCTGTCCCTGCTCGAGGTCGAGCAGGAATTTCTTTCGCCAGAGACCGCCGCCGTAACCGCACAGGTCACCGTTCTGCTTCACGACGCGGTGGCAGGGGATGACGATGGCGATCCGGTTGTCGCCATTTGCCTTTCCTACCGCTCTCTGAGCTCCAGGTCGTCCCATTGCTCGGGCTTGAGCTTCGTAACTGATGGTAGCGCCGTATGGAATCTCGAGTAGCTGATTCCAGGCAGTGATCTGGAAATCGGTTCCACGGAGAGAGAGGGGCACGGCGAAATTGCGGAGCCCAGCGGTAAAATACTTATCTAACTCAAGTGTCAGCTGTTCGATGTGCCCGTTGGTACCCGGAGCCGTCGGACTCTTGAACCATTTCCGGATTCTCTCGAGCTGAGTCTCCAGCATGCGCCTGTCCGCGAACTCTAGAAGGCAGATGCCATCGTCAGTTGCCCCGGCGATCATAGGTCCGAGTGGAGTGAGAATGCGCGTTACAACTACCGGCATCGCAGCCTGTGCCTTGTTCGGCGGAATCTCGAAGGTGCGGCTGAACGCTTCATGAAAGCCGCTGGACGACTCGAATCCGTTCATGTAGCCCGC
>JBDUEH010000225.1:0-4738 GCA_040002555.1 Gemmatimonadales bacterium
TCCGATGTTCGTCGGCGAAGTCCTTGCGGCAACAATTGGTTCCGGATCTTCCTGAAAATTGTCCGGAGCCAGCCACTGTGTTTCCTTCTTTACAAAATGCTCGAAGAATTGCCAGTGAAGGCGGGCGTATCTGAGTGCGGCCTGTCGTTCTGTTTCGGTGAGCCTCAGCTCGCGCGGCAGCGCAGTGGCACTGAGCGAATGCGCGATTGCCGGCGAAATCAACCACAGGACCACCAGCGGTAGTGTGGACGCCAGTGCGACCGTCATATCTGGCGTGACTCCGGCCGCCCCGACCATCAGCAGCATGCTGAAGGCAAGCAGCAGACTAACCGTCGTGACCGG
The DNA here is from genome assembly GCA_040002555.1 of Gemmatimonadales bacterium. Classification (GTDB taxonomy): domain Bacteria; phylum Gemmatimonadota; class Gemmatimonadetes; order Gemmatimonadales; family Gemmatimonadaceae; genus UBA4720. Next base: position 343 of record JBDUEH010000225.1, read on the forward strand.
CCACATGCGGCGCCACACTTCAACGCGTGACCCGCTCGACATCGAGCGTTCGACCTGCGATGCAGTCTGCCATTCGAGCAGATTTCGCTTCGTTACGAACATGCGAATCAACGTCCGAATGATTGCGTCAGCGCTGACGAATGCCTGGTGCGGCAGGAACGTCACCGACAGCGCCCATTGCTGCAGGCTCACTCCTACGTCCTGTCCCACGGCCGCGTAATACGCAAGCCATGATTGATCGCGCGGTGGACGCAGTACCGACAGAAAGAGTGAAAACAGCCACGGTGCCATGACAGCGCCAAGAACAGTGGCTGTCCAGAAAATCGGCGGCCCTGGCAGGGCGAACCATCCTGCAAAGAGCAGAACGAGCAGCGAGATCTCGACTACGCTCCGCCGGAGATTGTCGAAAATCTTCCAGCGTGAAATCGCAGAAAGCCGGTTTTGCGTCGGACCGCTCGGTCCTGGAACAGTCGGCCCAAGCCACTGAAGAAGCTGCCAGTCACCCCGAATCCAGCGATGCTTTCTGCGCGTGAACGTGAGATAACGCGCTGGATAGTCGTCGAAGACTTCAATATCCGTGGCCAATCCAGCTCTCGAATACGCGCCTTCGATGAGGTCGTGACTCAGGAGCGTGTTCTCTGGAAATCTTCCATGCGTCGCCTTTTCAAAGGCGTCTACATCGTAAATGCCCTTGCCCGTAAAGCTTCCTTCTGAAAACAAGTCCTGATAAACGTCAGACACTGCCGTCGTATACGGATCGACCCCGGGATGACCGGAATGAATTGCGGCGAAGTGAGATGCGTGCGCGCTTGTCAGAGAGACGCCGACTCTCGGCTGAAAAATTCCATACCCGCGAACGATCCGGCCAAGCTGCGGATCGTAGTCCGCTTTATTGAGCGGATGCGCGATGGTCCCCGCAAGCATTTGCGCGGTATCGCGCGGCAACACCGTATCGGAATCGAGTGTTATTACGTAGCGAACTGTTTTAAGAGGCGCCGCGTTGCCGACAATCCAGGGGAAAGCCTCCTCGCCATCTCCCCTTAAGAACCGGTTGAACTGGCCGAGCTTACCACGCTTTCGCTCCCATCCCATCCACACGCCCTGCTTCTCGTTCCAAATGCGCTTTCGGTGGAAGAGAAGAAAGACGTCGCCGCCGCTCCGCGGATACTTCTTGTTGAGATCCGCAATCCCGCCGGTCGCTGCGGCAATTATCTCATCGTCGTTCGGCGTCGTCTCTGTAGCCGAGTCCGTGAAATCGCTGAGAATCGCGAAGAAAACGTTGGGATCCCGGTTTGCCAGATACTGGACTTCGATGTGCTCCAGCGCCTCGACTGCTGCCTTTGCATTCGCGAACAGCGTCGGCACGACAACCGCTGTTCTCGCATCTTGATCGATGCCGTTTTCCTTGAAATTGAGCTTCGGGAGAATGTGTGGCGGCATCAACAGCGTCACGAGTTGATTGACAACGCTGATTCCGATTTCGTTGGCCGGTATCAGCGCCAACAACACGACTGTGATGCGTTGTCCGAGCGCCGCACTCTCTACATACTCCAGAAGAAGCCAGAGCAGGAGCATTGTCACCGCGACAATCCCGCCGAAGTACAGCGCGGTCGGATGTCGCTGAGTCCATCTGTAGATTCGTTCGCTGATCGGAGGCAAATAGTCCGTCGCCTCTTCCAGCTCGGCTCTCCCCTTATCGATCAGGTAGTAGCCGATGTGGCCCAGCTTTTCGTCCCCTTGCCCGTGCCCTTGAACCGTCAACCCCAGGGCGATGTTCGCCACATCCTCTTCCGGACGCTTTGTTCGCTTCGCAATGTGCTCGACGACGTGACGGTAGTGGTCGCGCGTCCCGAAGGTCATCTTTGGGTAGTGACCAGATAGATCCTTTCTCAGGATCCTTTCCGTGGCACTCTGGCCCTCGACGAAATCCTTCCAGTCAAGTCTGCCGATCGCACGCAGGCTGGTGATGCAATTCGAAACGATGACCTGCGTCAGCGCGATCATTCTGTTCGAACGTGTCACCGCTACTTCAGCGCTCGGACCATCTTCGGCAATCCATTGTTCCAGCCACACGAGCGGCGTGAAATTCACCTGATAGCCGCGGATCTGATGCAGAAACCTCGCGACGAACGTTGGACTGAAGGGCGGATGGTCTTTGATGAAATTGTTGAGCGCGCGGGACAATGCTTCTGACGACGCCTCGTTCGCAGCCATTATTCGCGCCGCGCAACGATCCGCCTCTTCTACCTCGTCCAGCCTCGAAGCAACACGCAGTGACATTCGCCGAATGTTCTCGACCAGCCCCAGCCGCAGCATCGTCGGAACCGCCCAGAGCTCTCCCATCTTGAGCTCTTTCACACTCTGATATTCGTCCACGAACAGCGTGATGTTCTCGAGCGATAGATGCCCTTCGGTATGCGCAATCAGCTCTATTGCGATGTCGTACACACGCGGATAGTCCGCGAGCATCCCGGTGGCGAGCTTTGGCAGCTCCTGGTAGTAGCCGCCGGGAAGGTTCGTCCGAATCTCGCGGATGTGCTCTTGAACGATGTATGCGTTGTCGAGAAGCCATTCGCCGGCTGGACTGATATCCACTTCCCGATCGGCCGCGTCGGTCAGCCTGTCACGGATGCTGTCCAGCACGACGCGCGTATCGTCCAGGCGCTCCAGTAATGGCCCGTGGCCTCGCTGTTTTTTCGGCGGCAGCAGCTTGTGCTTGCGCGCAATGCTGCGAGCGTGTCTGGCGAGACGATCCGCTCCGAAAACTTCGCCGCGTATCGGGCCTACGAGTTTTCTGTCGGCTCCGTCACCAGAACGCCGGAACAGCTGCAGGATTTTTTCTGTGGCGCTCTTCGGCTGAATTCCGGTTGCCACGGCTTATCGGGGTGCGAGAGACGTGCCGGACCAGCTACTTGTCTTTTCGGTCATCCGGCCCGGTGATGATGAACGTCCCTGTCGCGTGAGCGTAGAGTTTTCCATCGCTGTCAGTGAGTCTGCCTTCAGCCGTCGCTGACCTCTTTCCACTGTGAATGACCTGCGCCGAACAGAACATCTTTCCAGTTTCAATTCTTATCGGCCTTATGTAGTTGATTTGCAGTTGTTGCGTGGGTGCCGCGTGCCCAGGTGGTAACAGACTTTGAACTGCGCAACCCAGCGCTGAATCGAAGAGGGTCGCCGCCAGACCGCCGTGGACTACGCCCCTCGGATTGTAGTGGAACTCCTGCGGCACCACCGTCATCACCACTCGGCCCTCTTCGATTTCGTCGAGTGAAAGACCGAGCACTAGTGCCAGAGGCGGTGGCGGGGCTTCGCCTCTGGCCATTGCCCGCAGATATTCGATCCCGGTCAATGTCATCCCGGCGGACTCGCCTGATGCCGGGTCTCTCCACGTCACCGTGCGTGTACGGTCAATACTGGTTTGATCCATTCAGTTAAGATCACTCACGCCGACCATCGCGCTAGTGCATCAACATCACCCTGGTGCAGAACGAACACCCTGCCGGGTTCGGCAGAGTGTTCACCTGTACTAACTCATCTGCTACGCTTCTAGTTTCCGGTGAAGCCAGATTTCACCTTGTTGCGATAGGCTTCGCTCGCGTAAATCGCGATCTCGACGCGTCGGTTCTGCTGTCTGCCCGCATCGGTGTCGTTGGTTGCAACTGGCTCCTTTTCACCGAGTCCGTTGGTCAGTATCCGCGTGCTCGGCACTCCCTGCGTTTGCAGATACGCCGAGGCCGAGTTCGCTCGACGATACGAAAGTGCCTGATTGTAGGCGTCATCTCCCTGACTATCGGTATGTCCGACGATCATGAGGTTTGAATCGCCAAATTTGTTCAGGCTGCGGGCGAGCTCCGTCAGGTTCGTTGCGGCAGCCGGACGAATGCGATCGGAATCGAAGTCGAAGAGCAGCCCGGAGTCAAAGGTCACGTCGATACCTTCACCGACACGCTCCACTTTGGCACCAGGTATCGACTGACTGATCTCTTTCGCCTGCTGGTCCATCTGGTGACCGATCACGGCACCGGCGGCTCCGCCGACAACCGCTCCGATGATGGCGCCCTTCGCTGTCGAGCCATTGCCCGTGTTGTTGCCGATCACACCGCCAACAGCGGCACCGGCAGCCGCGCCGATTACCGCACCGTTCTCCTTGTTGTTCATGCTCGCGCATCCGGAGAGGGCTATCGACGAGATCATTGCAAACGCAAGAAACGAAACGCTCTTTTTGTTATTCATTTGGCTCTTCCTGTTTGTCTTCGGTTCGCTCGTCCTGGTCCGCGATGAATTCCTTTTCCGACTTTGAAGTCGCCTTCTTGTCGGTTTCGGACTCCTGGAACTGCTGCTTGTCCTGCTTGAGTATCCCCGCATCTTCTGGTCTGAACTTGTTGTCGGTGCTCAT
>JBDUEH010000226.1:0-4690 GCA_040002555.1 Gemmatimonadales bacterium
GCTCATCGATGAGCCGTTTTGCCTTGCGGTACATCGTGCGGCTTTCCTCGTTCATCCCCATTGACACAAAGCACTGCGCAAGGAAGAACGGCGCCTGAAAATCTTCGGGTCTTAACATGCACGCCCGTTCGAACAGCTTCGCCGCCTCGGCGAACTCACCCTGCGCAGTTCGCGCCCTTCCATAGTGATATACGGCCTCGAAGAGAGTCGGATCAAGCTTCATTGCGAACTCAAACTCCCGCTCGGCCTCGGTGAAGCGCATGCTCAGGGAGTGAGCCAACCCGGACGATAGATGCGCTTCAGCGAGATCGGGCCCGAGTTCGAGAGCTCGACGGCTGGCAACGTTGCCCTGGCTGAGGTTCTGTTCTCGCGCATCACAGTTCATGTAGAGAAGCGAGCAGCTGTCGGCGAGCCCTGCATAAGCGAGCGCATAGTCGGGATCGATCTCGATGGCTCGCCTGAACATCTGTCGGGCGTATTCCAAACCCGTGCGACTCCACTGATGGATGAACTGCCGTCCACGCAGGTAGTATTCGTACGCTTGCACGTTGACCGACCGATCGCGTTCGATCGCCTTCTTTTCGCCCTCGCTGAGTATCACTCGAAGTGCGTTGAAAATTGCCTGCGATATCTCGTCCTGAATTGCGAAAACATCTTCGACGTCCCGATCGAACCGCTCAGACCAGAGCTGATAACCATCGGCGACGTTGATGAGTTGTGCCGCGATGCGCAGCCTGTTCCCCATCTTACGGACGCTACCCTCGAGGACAGTGGACACCTTCAGCTTCCGCCCTATCTCGCTGATGTCCTCGTTCTTTCCCTTGAACGCGAACGATGAAGTTCTTGACGCGACCCGCAGCGCCTGAATCTTCGACAGTGCGTTGATAAGCTCCTCGGCCATTCCATCCGTGAAGTACTCATTCTCCGGATCGGCGCTCATGTTGGCGAACGGGAGTACCGCGACGGACTTTGCAGCCGAGACTGTTGTGTGCGGAACGGTCGCGCTTTCAGTCGGTGTCGCGAGGACTTCGCTGCCGAGTGCCTGGGCAAACATCGCCGTTGTCGAATAGCGGGCCGATGCGGCAGTTGACATCGCTTTTGTAACCGCTCTCTCCACGTGTTCCGGCACGCCACCGCGCACGGTTCGAAGAGGTGCCGCTGCCTCAGTGAATCGCTTTGCCATCACTGCCGCTGCGTTTTCACCGGTGAACGGGCGCTCTCCAGCGAGCATTTCGTAGAGCACGCAAGCAAGACTGTATTGATCGCTCTGTCCATCGAGGTTCAACTCGCCGGCAGCCTGCTCCGGACTCACGTACGCAGGAGTACCCACCATCATTCCGGTTTGTGTCAACGTTTCACTGGCGGCTGAGCTGACGGCTTTGGCGATTCCAAAATCCATCACCATGGCTTCGCCTTCGTAGAGCATGACATTTTCCGGCTTCATGTCTCGATGCACGATGTTCTGCCGGTGCGCGTAGTCGAGTGCTGATGCAATCGACTTGGCATGACGCACCGCTTCGTCAACTGAAAGCTGCTTGTCGCGCTCGAGGCGCTCTCTCAACGATTCGCCTTCGATGTACGGCATCACGTAATACAGAAACGAGTCTGCGTCTCCGCTGTCGAACAGCGGGAGTATGTGCGGATGGTTCAAGCGTGCCGCGAGCTTGATCTCTCGGAGAAACCGCTCAGGTCCCAGGTTGGCAGCGAGATCGGGATGGAGCACCTTGAGCGCTACAACACGGTCGTGCCTCTTGTCCTGCGCGAGATACACGGTTGCCATTCCACCGCGGCCGAGCTCGCGGTCGATGTCATAGGTGCCGGCTAGCGCAGTTCGCAACCGTTCAAGAGGGAGTGCCAAGATCTCACCGACGTTGTGAAAGGATGACTCCCTGACAAGGTGTCAGTAAGTCACTGGCCCAGTCAAGCGCGGTCAAGTCAGAGCGGTTCGCTAAGGTCGTTGCGCTTGTCCGCTTCGATATTTGCGTGCAAAGAAGCTGATCGCCACTATCAACGCCCAGAAATACAATTCCTTTCCGCGACCAAGCGGGTGGTTTTCATCCGGAGGACGCTCGGCTCTCTTTCGCCCGAGAAGGAGAAGAAGTCCGTCGCCGGATCAACGACGGAGTGAAGCGATTTGGTCACCATCGCGGAACTGCTGGTGGCGAGCGCGGCCGCGAATTTCGTCGCGGCGATGAGGACGTTTGAGGCAAGGCCTGCATATGTCGCGGTCCTGGATTCGCTTGGCATGCCTGGAGCGAACGCACATCGCGCACCGAAGCAGCTTTTACGGGAGACCGGTGAGAAACTCAGCGGGTGAAACCGCAATTTTCGGGAATCGCGCACGAAGCCGTTTGTCACTCGTAACCAGCGGAATCGAAAACGAGCGCGCCACTGAAACGTACTCCGCGTCGTACGCGGAGCAGCCCGACGCTGCAACGATGTTCATTACATCAGCGGTCGAGACCTGAGTCTCCCCCTCACTCAACATAGTTTCGGCAGCTGACATCACCTGAACATATTGCGTTGCCGACAAATCCTTGTGCAAAAGGTATTTGCTGAGCACGCTTCGGAGTTCGCTTCGCCACAGCGGGGGCGCGAGCCACGTACCGTCGGCGATCGCTATCTGCCTGGCGAACCCCGTTTCTGGAGTCGTCAGGAAAAACTGGGCGATGAGCGTGCAGTCGGCTACGATCAACGTCGCTCTTCGTCGCGGGCGGAGAGTATCTCCTCGACCGTCGTCTGAATCGCGATTTTTTTGCGAAGCCTGTCCGCCTCGCGAACGAAACGTCGTGTATCTTCGGCGCCGCGTGGAAGAGAATGCTCGAGCCGGTAGATAACTTCGCCGTTCAGGCTGCGGCGATGAGCAACCGCAAGTTTCTTCAGCTCCGCGACGAGCGCTTCAGGAACGCCCTTGACAGTCATATTAGCCAAAATGGGTCCTAAATGGAGACAATAAGAAAGCTAAATGGTACCAGACCGAGGCACAACTCACGGGGGCGCTCGATCTCCCGACGAACACCGGCTTGGGTTGATGAAGGCACAGATTATCGCCGCAATCTCTCTTGGACGCTCGCATCGCTCGTGCACGCGACATAATATCCGCCACACCTGGCTCGTCCACTCACGCAATACTCGGGATTACCATGGATCGCTCCGCCTGTGCATGCGCTGCCGCCGCCACAATGCTTCTCGTTCCGTCGCTCGCATACACTCAGGTCAAGCCGAAGCTCACTGCTGAAGTTCAGTCGGTCTACGCGAGCTCAACTGCGCTCTATCAGGATCTGCACGAGCATCCTGAGTTGTCGACGCGCGAGACCCAGACCGCCGCCAAGCTCGCGACTCAACTTCGCGAGCTCGGCTACGACGTAACAACCGGTGTCGGCGGCACCGGAGTGGTCGGCGTTCTTAAGAACGGACCTGGACCAACGGTGATGCTGAGGACGGAACTCGATGCGCTTCCGGTCGTGGAAAACACCGGGCTATCATTCGCGAGCAAAGTTCGAACAAAGGACAACGCCGGCGCGGATGTCGGCGTGATGCATGCGTGCGGTCACGATCTACACATGGCGGCGTGGATGGGCACCGCGCGAATCATGGCGGGCAATCGCAAGACCTGGAGCGGTACGCTGGTATTGATCGGCCAACCCGCCGAAGAGGCAGGAGGCGGTGCGAAAGCGATGATCAACGATGGCCTCCTGACCCGCTTTCCGCGTCCCGATTTCGCATTCGCTGTGCATGACGACGCGCGGCGCCCATCCGGAGAGGTGGCATTTCACGCGGGCCCTGCGCTCAGCAACTCAAACTCGCTCACGATTCACATTTTTGGTCGCGGCGGCCACGGCGCGCGACCAGAAATGACAATCGATCCGATCGTCATTGCCGCGCGGACAGTTCTAGCCCTTCAGACAATTGTGTCGCGCGAAATGTCCCCGTTCGATCCGGCCGTCATCACGGTGGGCTCGATACACGGCGGTACAAGACCAAACATCATTCCGGACGAGGTGGTGCTGCAGGTCACTGTCCGCTCATTCACTCAGGCTGTTCGACAGCACTTGCTTACCTCAATCGACCGCATCGTCAAAGCCGAAGCTCTAGCCGCGGGCGCTGTGAAAGAGCCGGTGATCGACAATGACGCGTCAGGAACTGCGCTCGTCAATGATTCGGCACTGACACGCCGCATCGGGTCCGCGCTTGTTCGCGAGCTGGGGCCGACGCGAGCGGTGCAGGGAGAAGCCGAAATGGTCAGCGAAGATTTCTCGGAGTTTCCGCTCGCGGGAATTCCGTCGCTTCAGTTGCGGGTTGGCGCAGTCGAGCCAGGGAAGTGGGCTGCTGCAGCGAAATCGGGAGCGATCCTTCCGTCGCTTCATTCATCCGAGTTCGCTCCGGATCTCGAACCTACGCTAACGACTTCAATTCAAGCAGAAGTAGTGGCGTTACGTGAATTGATGGGTCCCGCCAGGCTGCGGTAACCGGTGCGCATTCGCCGTTAGGATGGAAGCGTGTTTGTTCTTAAACCGGAGCGAGTCGCGCGCTCGCCGCCCGATGTGAGGTCAGTCGATATTGGGCTGACGAGGGCCCAGATCCTTGCCGCGATCAGGGAAGGGCAGTTCATCACACTGGAGTTCCCGCGCGATTGACGACGATTGAACCGCTGCTGTCGGTGCGTCGTGGTGCGCACGCGATCAACTTC
>JBDUEH010000227.1:0-4678 GCA_040002555.1 Gemmatimonadales bacterium
CTGGCCGATTTCGCGCGAAAAGAAGGAATTCCGCAGGACAAGCCGTGGAATCAGCTCACGGCATCGCAGCAGCATCTTCTTCTGAACACGAAGACGCGCGGCTTCAAGGGCATGCTGCCATTCCTCAAGGACCTCGAAGAGAAGCGCTACAAGCAGTACATCAGGATTTTTCTCCGCCAGTACCAGACAGCAAAGGAATGTCCCGACTGTCACGGGACCAAGCTCAAGCCTGAAGCTTTGAACATCCGCGTCGATCAAAAAACGATCGCCGACGTGGCGGATTTGTCTGTTGGACGTTTGACGAATTGGATCGACAACCTCATGCTGTCGGAGTTCGAGCAGTCTGTTGCCGCAACGATTCTCCGCGAAGCACGCGAGCGAATTCGTTTTCTTCGTGACGTTGGCCTCGACTATTTGTCGCTCAACCGCGCGACGAAAACTCTGTCAGGCGGCGAAGCGCAGCGAATTGGACTCGCCAACTCGCTTGGCTCGCAGCTCGTTGACACACTCTACGTTCTCGACGAGCCGTCTATCGGACTGCATCCGCGCGACATGGGCCGTTTGCTCAAGCTGTTAATGCGCCTTCGCGATGCAGGCAACAGCGTTCTCGTCGTCGAGCACGACCCGGCCGCGATCGAAGCCGCGGACTTCATGGTTGAAATGGGTCCCGGCAGTGGCGAGCACGGCGGCTACGTCGTTTTCGCTGGCCCGATGTCACGCGTGCACGAGAGCCCCCTCACCGGAGCGTATCTCACCGGCGAAAAAGAAATCGCGATGCCGCTCGAGCGCCGGAGAGTCGGTCCGCGATGGATCAACCTCACCGGCGCGCGCGAGCACAACCTGAAGGGCGTGGACGTTCGTATTCCGATCGGCGCGCTAACCGTTGTTACCGGTGTATCGGGCTCCGGAAAGAGCACGCTCGTTCATGACGTCCTGTATCGCGCGCTCGAGAATCACCTCGTTGGTGAGAACACCGCCAAGCGACATCTTGGCGAAACGGTGGGAGCGTACGACGAGCTGACCGGTTGGGACGCAATTGACGAAGTCGTGATGATCGATCAAAGCCCGATTGGAAAATCTCCGCGATCGAATCCGGTCACTTACATCAAGGCGTTCGACCAGATTCGGGCGATTTTCGCCGATGCACCGGTATCACGCCAGCGCAAATACACCCCGGGAACTTTCAGCTTCAACGTCGAGGGCGGCCGTTGCGACGACTGCGAGGGCGCCGGCTCGCTTCAAGTAGAGATGGTGTTCATGGCCGACGTTCACGTGCCGTGCGATGCATGCGGCGGCAAGCGGTTCAAGCCCGAAGTGCTCGACGTGAAGATCAACGGAAAGAGTATCGCCGAGGTCCTGGAGCTCACGGTCGATCAGGCCATTCGTTTCTTCCCGCGAGAGGAGAAGCTCGGCCAGGCACTGTGGCAGCTCCAGCAGGTTGGACTCGGCTATCTGAGATTGGGACAGCCAGCAACAACCCTATCAGGCGGCGAAGCGCAGCGCGTGAAGATCGCGCGAGAGCTCGCGACTGCCGGAAAGAAGCGCGGCAAGAAGCTCTACATCATGGATGAGCCAACCACTGGATTGCATCTCGATGACATCAAGCGATTGGCCGAGGTGATGGACAGGCTGATTGACAACGGGCATACGATCTTGTTGATCGAGCACAACCTCGACGTGATCAAGCTTGCTGACTGGATCATCGATCTTGGGCCGGAGGGTGGCTCGGAGGGTGGCCGTCTCGTCGCGATGGGAAGACCGGAGGAGATTGTTGCGGTGACCGAGTCGCATACCGGAGCATGGCTCAAGCCAATATTGGCGAAGTCGCGTGTGCCAGTCGCGACTGATAAGCGTAGAAGAGCCGTTCTCTAGACTCTCGCGTGCGCAACGACACCAACTGCAATTAACAGCGATATGGGGATGTTAACGGCGGATAGTGGGATGACTACGGAAAAGCGGACGACGGTGTGTTTGATTGAAACTACGGCGCGCGACAGGGACCTTTGTAAGGAGTACATCGCGGAGGAATGAGTGAACAACCCTATTCATTTCCCGTATTCATCCCATTATCCGCCGTTAACATCCCACTATCGTAGTTAATCGCAGTTGTGTGTTACCGATTTTCCTGCGCCAGCCGAACAAATTTGGTAACGAGATTTCTCGGCGCGAATCTCTCTGCCAGCACCATGACCTTGTTTCGGAGACCGACGATAGCAACGCGCTCGCCTTTCATCATCGCCTCGTATCCGGCCTTCGCGACTTCATCGGCCTTCGCGACGCCGACCTTCGCGAAGAGTTTCGAATTCCCCACTTTTGCCGTCTCGGCGAAGTTGGTATCCGTTGCACCAGGACAAAGGCATGTCACGCTGACGCCCGAGTCGCGCAGCTCTTCGTCGAGCGCTTCGGAAAAGCTCAGCACGTAAGCCTTCGACGCGTAGTACACAGCCATCAGCGGGCCTGGCAGAAACGCTGCAATTGACGCGACATTCAGGATCCTGCCGGATTTTCTTTTCAGCATTGCCGGCAGAAACAGTTTCGTGAGATGAGTCAGCGCGGCGATGTTGACCTGAATCATCTCGAGCTCTCGCGTGACATCTGTGTCCGCGAACTCGCCGCCGAGTCCGAAGCCAGCATTGTTGACGAGAAAGTGAACGTCGATGTTCTCTGCCCTGATTTTATCGAAGAGCCGCTGAGGCGCGGCCGTGTCGGTCAGATCATCAGGAATTACAGTGACCTTCACGCCGAACTTTCCCTCTATTGTTCCTGCGACTGCTTCCATAGCATCGCGATGACGGGAGGTGATCACTAGATCGTGTCCGTGAGCGGCGAACTGCTTAGCAAGCTCGAGTCCGATGCCGCTCGACGCACCTGTTAAGAGGGCGGTCAGGCTTGACCTGTTCATTTTCGCATTCATTGGTGGCGGGCCGTCGGAGGTGATGCTGAAGGTAGCCACGGCCACCCAAATCGCGGCTTTTCGGGGTCTCGAGCGTTCAATTCGTGTGTAACGCAGAGGTCCGCGTGGTTCCCTTTCGGAGTTCTCACTCTAAATAGACCCGCGTTGACAAAGCAACATGATGTTACCAAATTGGTAACAGAGGAGCCCAGTGCACATCATCACCCGGACGCGACTGCGATCCTTCGCCAAGGCTCACCCCGAAGCAGAAAAGTCTTTGCGATTATGGGAAACGATCGTAAGAGCCAGAAAGTACAAAGACCCTCACGAAGTTAAGGCCGATTTTGGAAGCGTCGATTTCCCTGGTGGCGCAATTGCAGTTTTCAATATTGGCGGCAACAAGTACCGCTTGGTTACGAAGATGATGTACCGGTGGGGAAAGGTGCTGATTCTCAACGTGTGGACACATGCTGAATACGACCGCGCACTGAAGAGAACGAAGGTTTAGTCGATTTGCGGTTTCATGTTGAAATTGTCGAAGTAAACAGGAGGAGATATGGCAACGGCAACCGCTCAAAACGCAACGCCTATTGTTCACGCAATTCGGAACGAAGTGGAGTTTGACAGCGCTGTAGCTGATCTGGATTTCCTGGCGGAAGCGGACCCGCAGGAAGGGACTGCGGCCTACGACCGAATGGAACTGTTGACCATTCTGATCGCCGCATACGAGGACGATCATCTCCCTCCTTTCGAAGCAGCATCGCCGCAGGAAATCGTTCAATTCATGGCGGAGCAAAGGGGTATGACAAATGCCGCGCTCGCAGAGTTAATCGGCGGTCGCCCGCGCCTCTCGGAATTCCTTGGCGGTGCCCGCGAGTTGTCCAAGGGCCAGATGATAAAACTTCGCGATGCGCTCGGTATCCCCGTCGATCTCCTTCTGAGTCGTTGATGCTTTGCGCGGGCATCATGAGTTACTCACTCCGGTTGATTTGTGCCCCTTCGGGGGTTTAGCTTTGACTAGCATTCCCGAGTAGCTCAGGTGGTAGAGCAGGTGACTGTTAATCACCGGGTCGGGGGTTCAAGTCCCTCCTCGGGAGCTTTCATAAAGCTCCACGCTGCAACGAGATACAGCCGAACGGTCACTTCCCATAGGAGTGGCCGTTCGTCGTTTAGTATGACCATGGCGTTCAGGGGTATACAGAGAAGGGCATAAATGACTTCCCCCGACTTCAAGGCGCTATTCCGGAAGAGGTCGGCGCACAGCTTTGTTAATTGTTGTGGTGGCAGGTACTCGCTGACCGTTCATTGGCGTTAATCTGGAATCTCCCGTACTGTTCCAGTCAATGAGTACGATCGCGACGCTTCAGGCCGCGCTTGCCGACCGCTATGCCGTTGATCGCCTGATTGGCACTGGCGGGATGGCCACCGTCTATCTCGCCCGCGACATCAAGCATGACCGGCAGGTTGCGCTTAAGGTTCTGAATCCCGAGCTGGGCGCAGTTTTAGGAAGCGAACGCTTTCTGGCCGAAATTAAAGTCACGGCGAACCTGCAGCATCCCAACCTGCTGCCGCTGTTCGATTCCGGAGAAGCCCACGGGCTTCTGTATTACGTCATGCCCTACGTTCAAGGCGAATCGCTTCGCGCACGGCTTGATCGTGAAAGGCAGTTGCCGGTAGCCGAAGCGGTGCGCGTCGCAATCGCAGTCGCGAATGCTCTCGATTATGCGCATCGTCACGGAGTGGTTCATCGCGATCTGAAGCCGGAAAATATTTTGATGCATGAAG
>JBDUEH010000228.1:0-4658 GCA_040002555.1 Gemmatimonadales bacterium
GTGCCACCGTCAACAGTTTCGAGCTTGCGTCCAAGCCGAGTTCTTGTCGTGGCTGAGAATGCAGCCGTCCTTCATCGGCATATACAAGTATTATGGGAGAAACGAACAACAGTTTCCCTCACACCAGAAACAATCTCAGATATCAGCAGGTCTTCCTCGGATCTGATATCGTCGATCCAACGATCGTCGGCGTGTGTCTCCGAAAAGACGACCTCTTTGGCGGCGCCGCACAAACCCAGACGCTCGCGATCAAGATGGGCCCGACATCACTCGACTATACCAACCTCACGAACTCGTTCGACGGCAACTACTCGGCCCCGCCAACCGATGTTTTCTCTGGCGATGTGAGTGTGCCAGAGGCAGTCGGCTCGGGAACTCCAACAGATTTCGACTTCTGCCTGCCGTTCGCTCATCAGTACGTTCACACACCCGGAACGAACCTCATCATCGAAGTGGTCAACACAAGCGCGACGTTGTCGCTCAGCCGCGAGATGCATGCTCGGACAGCGCGCCAACCTGTACCACCGCCGCCAGCTACCGTCAATCCTGCGACTCGAGGGTGTAACGTCGGTCCACATCTCTTCTGTAGTATTGCGATAATCGGCAGGTTTTTTTCGCGATAGATTAGCCCCATGAAACCCGCCCAGCGCTGGATCCTTGTCGGTTCGATACTCGGGTCTGGCGCTGTGTTCATCGAAGGCAGCGTAACCAGCGTCGCTCTACCCGCGATCGCCCGCGATTTACATCTCGGCATCGCAGGGCTTCAGTGGACAATGAACGGATACCTGCTCACCATGGGATCGCTCATTCTCCTTGGTGGCGCACTCGGCGACAGATACTCGCGTCAAAAGGTTTTCTCGTGGGGTTTGATCGGATTCTCGATTGCGTCCCTCGCATGCGCGGCAGCGCCGAACCTCGCGCTTCTCGTGATCGCTCGCGTGTTGCAGGGGATCGCTGGCGGTCTCCTCGTTCCAAACAGCCTCGCGCTGCTCGAGACGACATTCACCGGCGAAGAACGGGGAGTGGCGATTGGACACTGGGCGTCATGGTCCGCAATCTCAACTGCGATCGGTCCGCTTGTCGGCGGATGGATAGTAGATGCGACGTCGTGGCGATTCGTCTTCGTCGTGGCTGTGCCCTTTGCAATCGCAGGCGCAATTGCGATCACCACCGCGGGAAAATCGATAGAAGAAAAACAGAGCACGAAAGCGAACGTTGATTACGCCGGCGCGGCGCTAATCACGCTTGGACTGGGTGCGCTGGTGGCGTCGCTCATACTCGGACCAGATCGCGGATTCAGAAGCATCTATCCGCTGACGCTCGGCATTGGCGGAATTGCGCTCCTGATCGTGTTCCTTCTCGTCGAGCATCGCACAAAAAATCCGCTTCTCCCACTGGATGCATTTACGTCAAGAGAATTCTCAGGGGTCAACGCCGTGACGATGTTGGTGTACGCTGCACTGAATGGCTTGTTCTTCCTTCTGATGCTCGAACTCCAGAACGGCCTTCATTATAGTGCGCTCGTCGCGGGCGCTTCGTTGCTGCCGGTAAATGCGTTGATGCTCGTCATCTCGCCCATCGCGGGCCGATTGTCCGAGCGCCGAGGACCAAGACTGCCGATGATGGGGGGCTGTGTGGTCGCGGGAGTGGGGATGGCGATGTTCGCTCGAGTTCAACCGGGTGCCGGTTACTGGACTTCGGTGCTCCCCGCAGCTGTAGTCTTCGGTGTTGGTCTCTCGCTTCTCGTTGCTCCGTTGACGACCGTGGCCCTCTCGTCACTCGGCGAAAAAAGGGCGGGCCTCGCATCGGGCGTGAACAACGCTGTGGCTCGCGTCGCCGGACTTCTTGCGACCGCGATCGTGCCGTTCGCCGCCGGATTCGGCGGTTCTCAGTCACTATCGGGAAGTACGCTCGTTGAGGGTTTCACCCGAGCGATGTTCATCTGCGCAGGACTGTGCGTCGCTGGCGGCGTGATTTCTGGAGCAACGATGAACGGAACCCCTGTCTCTCGTGTGACGTGAGTCGTAAGTTGGGATTTGTCAGTCACAATGGCCAAGCCTCAACTCTTTGCGAGCGAGTAGACCCATGTACTCTCGCGCGTTTCGTTCTGCTTTCATATGCCAGCAAGCCGCAGTGTCCTTGCTGTTCCTGGCGGGCGCGTGCGCCAGTGTAATTCCTCCGCAGTCGATTGGCCCTGATGTAGGGAAGCGAATCGTTGCAAGCCACGGTGTCGTTGCTGCAGGCAACTCGTACGCAAGCGAAGCAGGCCTCGAAATGCTTCGACGAGGCGGGAATGCGATGGACGCGGTTGTAGCGACTGCTTTCGTGCTTGGCGTAACAGAACCGATGATGAGCGGACTCGGCGCCGGCGGCGGACTGCTTTACTGGGATGCGAAGACACATCATTCCGAATACCTGAATTTTTACAACGCCGCCGGAGCAATTCCTGACACTGCGCTGCGCTCGCTCGGTACAACTGCAACGCCGCGCGGAGTTGGGATTCCGGGAGCCGTACGTGGACTGCTATCCGCGCATGCGAAGTACGGCAAGCTTTCACGAGGTGAAGTAATAGAGCCAGCGATACGACTCGCTGCCGACGGTTTTACGGTCAACGCACTTCTGTCCCGCGAAATTGCCATGAGCGTGGACAAACTGAAGACATCACCCGACGCGGCTCGACTCTTTCTGCCAGCTGATAAGCCACTTCGCGCCGGCGATCATCTCGTTCAAGCCGAGCTCGCAAACACGCTTCGCCGCATTGCTTCGGACGGACCCGACGTTTTTTATACTGGCGAGATTGGCGATCACATCGTTGCTACGCTTCGCGGGAGCGGATCGACAATCAGTCGACAAGATTTCGCCGCGTATCAACCCAGATGGACGCGCCCAGTCTGCACGACTTACGAAGGCCGGGTGATTCTCTCTGCTGCTGCCCCTCAATCCGGGCTTCAGGTAATCGAGTCCTTAAATCTTCTGTCCGGTCGCAACCTTCCCTCGCTCGGTTTGCCGAGCAGGTCTCCGGATGCGTTCCGTGTTTTGACCGGTGCGCTTCGCGTTGCGGTTGCCGACCGTGATGCTGTGATTGGCGATCCCGACAAGGTTGGCGTTCCGATGGCTGGAATCACCGATGAAGCTTATGCGGCCAACAGGATCTCGAGTATCGAGACGCCGGTGCAGGGTCGCCTCCAAGCCGGCAATCCGTGGTCATTTGAACGGGCGCCGAGCGGAGATTGCGCGAAAATGGAATCGATACCGTCATCGAAACTCGGTGCGCCCGCTGTCGCAGGAACAGAGGCGAGCGGAATCATGGCAGAAACGACACATATGTCGGTCGTTGATGACGAAGGAAACGCAGTCTCGGTTACGAACACGCTCGGGCTCGGCTTCGGCACAGGCACGTGGGTGGACGGCGTATTTCTCAACAGTGCGATGTTCAATTTTGCGCGCGATGCAAATTCACCCAACGCTGCTGGCCCGTTCCGCGTACCAGCTTCGACGATTGCTCCGACGATTGTTCTCAAAGACGGCAAGGTAGAGATCGTTGTGGGATGTCCGGGATCGCTGGCCATACCGCCGGCAATCGTTCAGACCCTTGTATATCTCCTCGACTACAAACTAGATCCATTGCAGGCGCTGAGAATGCCGCGAATGATTCCGTCCGCCACCGTCCAGCTTCGAATGGAAGATGGTTTCGCGGAGCCGGTTTACGCAGAAGCGCACCGGCTAGGGTACGAAGTTGCTGTGTCTCCACCCGTCGATATGGGCTTTGGTGGTGTTCACGTCATTCAGCGTGTGGGATCGCATTGGGTAGGTGCCGCAGATCCGCGGCGTGATGGAGAAGTACGCGGCTGGTAACATCGGTCGGAATAGTTCAATTACAACGGGAGAACGGTTCATGAAACAACCGAACGTACGGAATGCTTTCCGTATTGCGCTGGCACTGATTTTCTGCGCGCCGCTGATTGTTGGCGCGCAGGGAACCGCTGCGGTTTCCGGCGGCGTTACGGAACGTGGATCAACCACGCCGCTCCAAGGTGCCCAGGTGACAATACCGGGCACGCAGCTTGGCGCGTCGGCCAATGCTGATGGTACGTTCACCATCCGCGGCGTCGCGTCCGGGTCAGTGAAGGTGCGCGCGCAGATGATTGGTTACGAGCCGATCGTTCAAACCGTGCAGGTTCCTGCCTCTGGCGTTGTTACGGTTTCGTTCGCCATGACGCGAACTGCGACGACACTTACCGGCGTAGTCGTTACCGCGACAGGCGAAGAGCGGCGCCGCTCAATTGGAACAGCGATGGCTACCATCGACACCGCGCAGATCACGCGGTCGGCTGCCGTCAACACTCAGGACATCCTCGCGGGATCGACACCAGGCGTGACTGTCCTTTCCAACAGCGGCCAGCCTGGTGTGGGCGGAACGATTCAGCTGCGTGGCGTGAACAGTGTGAGTCAGGGAAACTCGCCCCTCGTGTATATCGACGGAGTGCGAGTGTTCAACGGACATACCCCCACAAATGTCGGCGGGCGACAATTCATCTCGCCGCTCAACGACATTCCGGCCGAAGACATCGATCACATCGAAATCGTGAAAGGACCGGCCGCAACGACTCTCTATGGAACAGAAGCTTCGGGAGGCGTACTTCAGATCTTCACTAAGC
>JBDUEH010000229.1:0-4645 GCA_040002555.1 Gemmatimonadales bacterium
ACGAACCTCATGCAGGACAGCCGCGGATGGGCGCGCGGCGGCTTCATGGATGTTTTGGTTCCGATGACCTATTACCGCATCGGACCGTCGTACTGTTCGCGGATTGACTGGCGCTGCACGCTCGACGAACAGATGCAGGGGGCTGAGAAGGAAACGGGCCGCCAGATGTACATCGGCATCGATGCGAGCAAGGGAACGAAGGAAGTCCTGAACCAGATTCGTCTCGCGCGCTCGAAGGGCGCGACAGGTATCGCCGTGTTTTCGTTCACTGACGCAGACAACGCGCGAATCTGGAATCCGCTCGCCGCCGGGCTTTTTGCGGACAAAGCCAGTGTTCCGGAGATGCCCTGGAAACAGACCGAAACGCACTGAATGGCTGAACGCGTCTGCGTAATCGTCAATCCCGCGGCGGGACGCGGACGCGGTGCGTCGATGATCCCGGGACTCTCAGCGGCATTTGGCTCTGTCGGCGTCACCGACATTCGGCAGACATCCATGGCCGGTGAAGAGTTCGACGTCGCAAACACGGCGATCGCCGAAGGATTCACGACTATCGTCGCGGTGGGCGGCGATGGCACGAGCGCGAATGTCGCGAATGCTCTTCTTCACGGTGGAAGGCACGTGCGCCTCGCCGTCATGCCCGCCGGAACCGGAAACGATTTCGCCAAAGTGCTTGGCACCGAAAGCGCCGACGCGACGAGGATGGCTCAGCTGAGCGTCGAGCCTTCGAACAAGTTGTTGGATGTCGGCCGCGTTGAAGACATTTATTTCCTCAACTGCTGCGGCTTCGGATTCGACGTCGCGGTGCTCCAGGAGCTCGCGCGAACGCGATGGCTCCGAGGATCGTCAGTCTACATCTGGGCTGCATTGAAGCAGCTCTTTTCGTATCGCGGGTTCGATGTAACAGTCGGAGATTGGGATGGCCTAAAAGCGAATCACATGATGGTCGTCATTGCCAACGGTCCTTTCTTTGGCGGGACGTTTCGCATCGCGCCGTCGGCATCTCTGACGGACGGATTGCTCGACGCGGTTTCCATTCGCGACCTGCCTGCCAGGCGGCGACTAGCGATGCTCAGCGCCGCAATCAAAGGCACACACGAACGCTTCCCGGAAGTTGTCGCGAAACAGGCTGACCAGTTCGACATCGCGTTCGACGCCGCCCCCTGGTACGAGACGGACGGCGAGCTTCACCATGCCCAATCATCGAACTTGCGGATAATTTCATGCCCGGCCGCGCTGAGGGTCGTCTCAGCAAAGTCGTAAGAACTCAAACCCACAAAATCAATGAAGATCAATGGTGTCGCCCGGCTCGCAATTGCGGCGCTCGGCATTACAACAGGCGCTGCTGAATCGCAGACGACCGTGTTGCGCGCGGCTCGAATGATCACGATCGAGAGTCCCGCTGTCGTCACCAACGCGGTCATCGTGGTGACCAACGACAAGATCGTCGCGGCCGGCCCGTCATCGAGCGTATCGATACCCAGTGGCGCCAAGGTCATCGATCTCGGTGACGTGACACTATTGCCGGGTTTTATCGACGCGCACACTCACATCACTGGACGAACGCTCGGCGACCCACTCTATGATCTGGCGACAGTGCGCGACTATCAGGGCTACGGCGCAATTGTTGGTGTTGCAAACGCCGAGACGACTCTAAAGGCCGGCTTCACATCTATCCGCGTTCTAGGCTCACCGAATTTCGACGACATGGCGCTACGACAGGCGATCATCGACGGACGCGTCTGGGGTCCCCGGATGCAGAATGCTGGCAACCTCATCGGGATCACCGGCGGTCATTGCGACAAGAATGGATTTCGACCGGGAGTGGCTGAGGGCGGACCGAAGGACGGCATTGCGAATGGGCCGGAGGAAGTGAGGGCGGCCATTCGAAATCAGGTCAAGTACGGTGCGGATGTCATCAAGATGTGCGCAACCGGCGGAGTGTTATCAGAAGGTGACGCCGTTGGCGCAACACAGTACACGTTCGAAGAAATGAAGGCGGGCGTGGACGAAGCGACCAAGCTCGGTCGAAAGGTTGCCGCGCACGCGCACGGCACGGAGGGAATCAAGATCGCTGTTCGCGCCGGCGTTGCATCTATCGAACACGGCTCCTTCCTCGACGAAGAGGGCGCGAAGCTCATGGCCCAGCACGGCACGTATCTCGTGCCGACACTTCTCGCCGGCCAGACAGTCGAAGGGCTTGCGAGGAATGGAACCCTGAAGGGACTACGAGGCGAGAAGGCGCTAGCCGCCGCCGCCGCAATGCGAAATGCCGTAAAGCTAGCCGTTGCCAACAACGTTCCGATTGCTCTTGGCACCGATGCGGGTGTGATGCCTCACGGCATCAATGCACGCGAGTTCGGGTTGATGGTCGATTGGGGCGGGATGACTCCCATCGCTTCGCTTACGGCTGGGACAATGGGCGGCGCGAAGCTACTTGGTTGGGACGCGCGAGTCGGATCGATTGCTGCCGGAAAGCTTGCGGATATCGTCGCGGTTCCCGGCGATCCAACGAAGGACATTCACGTCACCGAGCGAGTGAGCTTCGTGATGAAGAACGGCGTGATCTACAAGGGAACTGGGGCGATTCAATGACTTCGGTTTAGGCTCCGCCCCAATTGCTCGAGGATGTTCGTCGGGCGAGATAATTTCAGTTCCATTTCCGCCGGCGGCTGCAATTTGGCCGCTACGCGGATGCTGAGAGCGTCAGGTTCTGGCTTATCTCGGTCATCCCCACCTTGCGGCCTTCGCGCGACGACAGCTCGGCCGCAGCGATAACGGCGAGAGCGGCGAATCCGTCGTCGAGATCGGGCGATGCGGGCATGCCAGTCGTTATGGCGTTTCCGAACGCTTTGAGTGACAAGCCGAACGATGGCTCGTTGAACGGCGCCCGAAGCTTCGCGTAGAGATGTGTTGCGCGCGCACGAGGTGACGCCAGCATTGCGGCAAATTCGCCACTCGACAACGGGGTGTTGGCGGCTGGAGTGAACTGGACATCGAGCGATTCCGCGCGGTCAACGTACAGACTGCCGGCTTCGCCGATTACCTGCATGCGATCCGCGAAAGTGTCGCCGAGTCCGAGGGTGATCTTCACAAAGACGTCGTTCTCGAATTCGAGGAGCATTTCGGCGCGGTCGTGCTCGGAGCGACGTGATTCGATCGTCGCGGTGACAAAGGCGACTTCAGAATCAAAGAGGAAGCGCGCCAGGTCGATCTCGTGAGTTCCGAGATCGAGCAGTGCTCCACCCCCCTCCGCGCGGCGGTCTCTCCATGACGGTGTGCCGCTGGCAGCTGTAGTGAACGCCATGCGAGCATCGCGCGGTGTGCCGATGCGCCCGTCAGCGAGCATCTGCTTGAGCTTCACGTAGAGCGGATTGAACCGGTAGTTGTGGCCGATCATTCCGACCCGGCGCGACGCCCTCCACGAGTCGAGAAGCGGCACTGCGTTCTCGCGGTCAGTCGCGACAGGCTTCTCGAGGTAAACGTGCAGTCCGGCATCGAACGCAGCCTTCGCTGCCTCGGCGTGCATGGACGTTGGCAACGACAGAACGACGGCGTCGGCAATCCAGGGAGTGAGCAGCTCGCGATAATCGGTCGTCCGGCGAGCTCGCTTGGCGATTGGAGCGCACGCGGCGAGCGCATCCGGGTTCGAGTCAGCTATCGCGACGATCGAAAAATCGTTCAGCCGTCGGAGCAAGGGCAGATGGGCCGTTTGAGCGACGACACCGCAACCAACGACAGCAACTCTGATCGGGCCGGAAACAGTTCGCGGTGTCGTGGACGTTATCGCTTCGACCCATCGCGATGGCGTCAACCTGCTGGCTGGCGCCACCTATGCTCTCTCCAACAACACTATGCCTGACATGCGACGAAATTCCTCACGCGTTTTTGCGGGGTAGAAACGCCCTATGAAGCGCCACAGCCACATCATTCTCATTTCTCGCTTGAGCCGGTGTGCTTCTTCCATTGACGAACGAAACTCTGATTCGCGCCATCCGAATTTGGTGAAGAAATCTGTTCCTTCGGCGGGCGCAAACTGAAATTGTGCGTTTCCAGCATTGACGGTCTTTCCCCACGACCTCTGCATGATCTTGAGAAGTCGCGGGCTCGCGAGATCGATCAGCCAGAAGCGAAATGCTTCACTCGCGTGAAGATCGGCGGCAAGCTTGCCAACCTGTTCAGCCGTGAGATAGATGAGCAACCCTTCGGTAATGACGAGCGTAGTCTTTGCGGCCGCACCAAGTCGCATAAAGAGTGCCTCGCGCGCGGCGTCGTCGGTCAGGTCGAGCCTGACCGCCTCATATTCGCAGACCGGCCGCGTGTCGCGAAGCGTGTCGAGCTTGTAGTCGAGAATTCCGGGAAGGTCCACATCGATCCAGCGGAGCGATGGTGAGACCGGAAGACGCCAGGCGCGCGCATCGAGTCCCGCGGCCAGGTTGACTACGGTATCGATGCCGTAGCTCGAGATGGTATCGAGAATGATCTCATCGAAGACGGCGGTGCGGACGACCATCGCCCACGCCATGCTCCGGCCGCTCTTCAAGTTGTCCACGATGTGTTCGCCGCGCTCTCCAGCGAGGCGCCGGGCGAACTTGTCCTGGAAAATGGCGTCCGGCCGATCGGTCTCCATTGCCCGGTAATAGGC
>JBDUEH010000230.1:0-4628 GCA_040002555.1 Gemmatimonadales bacterium
CTCACTTAATCCCGCCCCCGGCATCACCGAAAGCGAACTCTGGCAGCGTGCTCTCTGGCGCTCCCTGGTCGAAGGCACAGCATCGCGGTCGCCGGCACAGATCGTCTCCGATATTCGCGCCGGACGATTTCAGTGTCCGGATAGCGTCGCCCCCGTTGTTCTCGCCGTTGCGGATCCGACTATGCCGCCAACGATCCTCGAGGCCCTGCAAGCAATCAGCAACGAGAGAGATGTGCGTTGGTGCGTCGTCGCATTCGGAGGCACATCACCCAACGCTATCGCCTCATCGCGCTTTCGCTCCGCCACGCGCGCACTCGAGGGCCTCGGCCTCGCGCCAATGCTCGCGCGCAAAGCAGATACCACGCTGCTCGGTCGCGTACAGCTATTCCTCGACGGAGACTCATCAGCGACGGACACACCGAGCGACCTCGACGACTCTCTCACGCTCCATGCATGCCACTCGCCACTGCGGGAAATCGAGACTCTCCGTGAACGCCTCATTGTGGACATGGAAGCGGATCCCGAGTTGCGCCCGCACGACGTAACGCTGTACGTCACATCTCTCGACACTTATCTGCCCGCCATCGACGCGGTCTTCGGACTCGAAGAGCCTGGATTACCGCGCCTCCCATACGAGGTCGCCGGACGACCCTTCCGCGATCGCTCTCCGGTGATCTTCGCATTTCTTCGTTTACTCGAAGCGTGCGAAGGTCGTGCTACGCTTGAAGAAATCAGCTCGTTGCTTCGTCTCGCGCCAATCACCGGCGCCGCAGGATTCAGTGAGCTCGAGACTGACACCGCAATCTCACTCGCAGTTCAGTCAGGCGTAGTCTGGGGAATCGACGGGGAAGACCGACACGCCCGGTTCGACCTGCCACCAATCGCATCAGGCACCTGGCGTCATGGCGTCGACCGCCTCGTACTCGGCGTCGCAATGGGGCGGACGGATCGACCGGTGGGTGAAGTTCTTCCAGTATCCGGAGATTCCGCAGGCAACGCAGAGCTCATCGGTCGACTTGCAGGATGGACCGATCAACTCTTCGCATTGTTTGCGGAGTTGCGAAGGCCGCGCGCCGCGGAGGAGTGGAGTGGTATTCTCGAGGATGCGATTCGCGTCTTCGTGAAAGCGAGAACCTCCGAGGACTACGAAGCGTTTCGCACACTTCGGCTCGCAATCGAAGAACTCCTGACCGGAATCGCGAAAGTCTCAAACCGTGCGCCGATCACAGTGACGGCCATTCGCACACTGCTCGAACAAACGTTCGAGGACATGGCCGGCGAGCTGGGCCACCTTCGCGGAGGAATGCGCGTGTGTCGGCTCGAGCCGGGTACGATCATTCCGTCACGCATCGTATTGATCGCAGGCGTCGACGACGCTCTTCATCCCGGAGGCGGCGGAAATCCCGCGTGGGATCTGCTGACAGCATCTCCACAGGACGGCGATCCAGATCGTCGCGCAGATTCACTCGATGCATTCCGTCAAGCCGTCAGCAGCGCACGCTCTCGCGTGCACGTTGCGTGGACTGGATTCACGACTCTCCGTCACGACATTCGCGCTGCGTCGATAGCCGTTTCCGAACTGCGAGACATCGTGGGACGAGTACTAACAGATGACGCGCAGAAGCAGTTGGTACGAGATGAGCCTGCACATCCCTTCTCTGCCAGTCACTTCGAGGTTCCGTCAGCTCCGGGACACATTCAAAGCGCCGCCAGCGGTTGGGCCGCGACTGCGCGACTCATTCCCACACGCGGCGCCGATCATCATGAGTTCGCAAGAGAATCGCTTGATAGATCGGTAGACGAGCCACGCGTCGTTTCAATCGATACGCTTTCATCGTGCTTCAAGGACCCATCGCTGTTCTTCTGTCGAAGCATCCTGGGCCTCCAGATGTACGACAACGACGACGAGCTTCCCGACTGTGAGCCGCAGGCAATCAACCCGCCCGGCGAGAAAGGCGTCCACAATGATTTCCGCACGGTATCCTGGAAACTCGAAGCAGCTCAACGTCGAGGCGACACGAGAAGCCGCGAACAGATAAGTGAATGGCTTCGGCATCAGCCCGAAATGCCGTATGGCGAAGAAGGTCGCGTGCTGGCCGATGCAGTTGCCGAAGCGTGGTGGTTACGGCTCGAGGAATTGCGAAGCATAGCGTGGCAGCCGCCGCGAACGGTCGATCTCCAGGTTGGCGAGTGGAGGATCACCGGACGACTGGATCATCTGTCGCCGGACGCACGCGTTATTGAATGTCTGTACGAAATCAAACCCCACTCGGCTGTTTCCAACTGGGTGCCGCATCTCGTAATGAACGTTCTCGCGCAAAGAGGTGCGACCCTGCCACGCGTGACGTCCATGCTCGGCGCGACCCCATGGACGATCGGTCCGGTTGACGATGCAGAGGCAGAGCTCATCAAGGTCTGCGAGTTCTACGAACAGGCGCGACTTGCACCGCAACCACTGTTCCGACGGTCGGGTTGCGCCTGGCTGGCCGAGCTGGGGAATCGTCCCGAGGCAGACGTCGATGAAGCGACTCGCGCCAAGGCATACCGAAAAGCCCGCGACTCGTGGGACCCAATGAACGCCCTGCCGGGACTGCCTTCCTATAAGAAGGAGAGCGAGCAGGCATCTTCTCTTCTCTGTTGGCCCAACCGTTCGTTCGATGATCCCGCGTTCGTTGCTTTGTTCGCGGATTGCACCGAACGAATGCTCCTGCCGTTCATGAGTGTGTGCTCCGTTCCGGAAGGCAGATGAGAGTTCCCGACAGCTTCATTCCGGCCAACGGACCGAATCTGGTCGAGGCCTCCGCTGGCACGGGAAAGACCACATGGATGGTCCGCACGGCCGTTCGCCTGTTGTTGAAAGAGCCGGGCATGCCGGGAGTGAATAGTGCGGACCGGTTACTCGCCGTCACATTTACGCGCGCAGCGACGGCCGAATTGAAGGAAAGGATTCGGGGTGCGCTGCATGAAGTGAAACGAATACGGGATGGTCAAGTGCCAAGGCCGGGCTCCGAGTGGATGCAAAAGATGCTCGATACCGGCGGTTCACAGATGTCTGCCCAGTTGGACGTCACGCTCGCTTCACTTGATCGCCTCGCTGTCACAACAATCCACGGCTTCTGCAAGGGAGCGCTCGAGGAGTTCGCGCTCGACTGCGGCGTTCCTGTAGGGCTTCAATTCATCGAGCAGGACCGTCAGTATCGCGACGAAGCCATTTCCGATGAATGGCGCACGCTTACGTGGCAGTCGGGGCCAGTGAGTGACTTTGTTTTGGGTGAGCGCATGAACGGTGCGACAACCCGCTGGTCACCGACCACGCTCGAGGCGGCCGCTCGGATTGTTCGACAAGGCATTGGTGCTGAAAGACCATCACGTGTTGACCGCCTCGCTGAGCTCGCCACGGTGCGCACGACACTTGATTCGATACTCGAGCATTGGGATGAAGCCCGTCTCCGAAAGTTCCACAGCCAGATCAAATGGAACAAAGGCGGAATTACTTCGGATGATGTTGATGCTCTATGCACTGCAATCGGGAAACTTCGCGCAGGTGAAGAACCTGTAGTCCTGGACATCAGGCGGTGGTCACGCTCGGCGGTTGAGTCGGTTGCCAATAAGTCGAATAAAATCAATAAGGAGCTTATTCCAGGCGAACGTTTTCTTGATGCCTGCGAAGTGGTCCATTCTGCATATGACAATGCGGCTTCATTGATATGGCAGGACGCCGTGTTGTCGATCGCCGAGCGGATGGAGCGGGGGATGGAGCGCGATCGCGTGGCGGGGTTCGATGAGATGATTGGCTACCTCCAGCGCGCTATCACCGACGAGCACAACGGCGAGCGTCTGCGCGGCGTGCTTGCGTCACGATACGATGCGGTGCTCGTGGACGAGTTTCAGGATACCGACTGGCCGCAATGGAGCATTTTCTCTGGCACTTTTGGAATCAAGCCACTTGTGCTTGTGGGAGATCCTAAGCAATCGATCTACGGTTTTCGTGGAGCGGACATCACCGCGTATCGTGCCGCGCGTGAGACCGCTGCTGGAAAGGGCGATAATCGTGTCTTCTCCCTCGACCGGAACTACAGGTCGGACCGTAAGCTCGTGGATGCAACAGAGATTCTTTTCTCTCAGACCATTACGCCATTTGCAGTAGAGCAGAGCGTTCTCGCATTCGAGCATGTTGACGCGGAGCGCAATGAGTCATCCCTGACCGACGGCGATCTTCGCCCGCTGGTGATGGTAGATCTTGAACGCGGGCGCGCGGACGAGCAGGAAAAGAAGATTACCCTGTTCATTGCGGCTGAAGTCGCGCGATTGCTTCGCGACCCAGCGGTTGTCTATCAAGACCCGAGCGACAAAAAGCCGAGGCGACTCAAGCCGTCGGATATAGCGATTCTCGTTTCTGCCAATCGCCAGGCCGTTCCGCTTCTCGACGCACTCCGGTCTTACCGAGTGCCCGCCGTCTCAGGAGCCACAGGCGATATCGCCGAGTCGGCGATGTGGCAGGATGTGCTGCTGTTGATTGGGGCGATCGAGGATCCGAGTGACCCGCGTGTGGTTCGCCGCGCGTTGTCTACATCGATCGGAGGCAAGTCAGCACGTGAGCTTGCTGCGCTCGAGTCGAATGGCGACGA
>JBDUEH010000231.1:0-4623 GCA_040002555.1 Gemmatimonadales bacterium
CGAGGATGCTGCTCTACCCATTGGTCGCGCTGGCAACGATGGCGGCGATCATTGCATCGCAGGCGTTGATATCGGGTGCCTTCTCGCTGACGCAGCAGGCAGTTCAGCTCGGCTATAGCCCGCGCGTCAACATTATCCACACTTCGAAGAGCGAAGCGGGACAGATCTACATCCCGGAAGTAAACACCGCTCTCATGTTCGGCACGCTCCTCGTCGTTCTTGGCTTCAGATCGGTGAGCGCACTCGGCGCTGCGTATGGAATCGCCGTGACGGGAACAATGGGAATCACGTCCATCCTCTACTACGTGCTTGCCAGATCACGCTGGAACTGGAGCGTTCTCCGCGCGGGATCGCTGTCAGCGCTATTCCTCGTGATAGATATCGCGTTCTTTAGCGCGAACGCATTGAAGATTCTTCATGGCGGCTGGGTTCCAATTGCAATCGGTCTCATCATCTTCACACTGATGACGACGTGGTATCAGGGCCGCCGGATCGTCACCAAGCTGCTCGTCCGCGGATCACTTCCAATCGAGATGTTCCTCAATTCCGTTGCCGAGCACAAACCGGTGAGAGTGCCGGGAACGGCCGTGTTCATGACGTCCGACCCAGACGGTGCACCTCTCGTGCTGCTGCATCATCTCAAACACAACAAGGTTCTCCACGAGCACGTCGTTCTGCTCTCTATTTTGCCCGCGAACGTTCCGGAGATTGCAGAATCGGAAAGGATGTCGATCGTTGCGATGCGCGAGGGATTCTGGAGAATGAAAGCGCGTTACGGCTTCATGGAGACGCCGAGCGTTCCTGATCTTCTTGCCCGTGCGAGGTCCGAAGGCCTCTCAGCCGAGCCGATGAAGACGACCTATTATCTGGGACGCGAGAGACTGATTGCGGATCCCAACTCCAAGCAGCACCTCGCCGGGTGGAGAAAGAAGCTCTACATCTTCATGTCGAGGAACTCGCGGTCAGCGACGGAGTTCTTCCAGATTCCGCCGAATCGGGTAGTCGAGCTCGGGGCGCAGATAGTTTTCTAGGAAACAGCGGTTGGCCACGAAGGACACGAAGGACTACGCGGAAAAACTATGACGCTATGAGTCTCTCCGTCGGACTTTCTCGATATCGCGCCGGTCTTTTTTTGTTGGTCTTCCCGATTCGTAGCCGGTGTTAGCGTTCATTGCGCGGACGTGGAGTGACATTGCCTCTCGAGCCTTCTTGCTCTCGTCGGTTTCCTTGTAAAGTGTCGCCGCAATCGTTGCTGAGCCCCTCGTTCCGGAAATCCCCGTAACGTCGATAACGTGCTCGTACGGGCCCATGCGGATTCGGATCGAGTCGCCGGCCTGTACGATCCTCGACCTTTTTGCGCGCTCTCCGTTGACTTCCACCTTGCCAGCGCCGATTGCCTCAGCCGACAGGGCCCGCGTCTTGTAGAAGCGCGCAGCCCAGAGCCACTTGTCGAGCCTGACCTTGCCAGGCCGTTCGTCATCGTCCTTTTCGCGTTGTGATGGCATCGTCTTCCTTCATGCGGGCTCTACCGTAAGTTATCCGCAAATGCGACCCATCGGATTGATAACCGGCATGTTCTTGTGCGCTCTGACAACCGTCCGTGCGCAGGGAATCGATTCGGTCAGAACCCCATCGGATCCAGTCATTCAGGACAATAGCTTTCTCGTCGAGGAAGCCTACAATCAAGGCGCGGGCGTGGTGCAACACATCACGACCTTCCAGAAACAGCGCGGAACGAACGACTTCGACGCATCGTTCACGCAGGAATGGCCGGTAGGGTCGATCAAGCATCAGCTGAGTTACGACATTCCCTTTTCGCGCATCGGTTCGCAAAGCGGCGTCGGCGACGTTGGACTCAACTACCGCTATCAACTACTCGGCGATGGAGATGCGCAGTTGGCGATTTCCCCCCGCCTCTCGCTGACCCTGCCGACCGGCGACTGGAGGAAATCTCGCGGCAGTGGAGCAATGGGATTTAATGCGGCGGTGCCCTTCAGCTACGTCGTTTCGCCGATGATCGTCGCTCACTTCGACATAGGGAGTGGAGTGACGCCGTCCGCCAAAGACGCCGCGGGAGAAAGGGCGCGCACGATTGAGTGGAGTACGGCAGCGAGCGTGATCCTGACGACAAGCCGCAGAGTTCAGCCGATGCTCGAGGCGGTGTACTCGCGCGGTCAGGAAGTTATCGGCAGGGATCACACTTCAGTAACAGAAAGTGCGCTCATATCTCCAGGAGTCCGCGCCGCGTTCAACTTTGTCTCAGGCCTTCAGGTTGTTCCAGGCCTTGCATTCCCCATCGGGATTGGGCCGAGTGATGGGCAGAGGGGCATGTTCTTCTATTTGAGCTTCGAGCACCCTTTCAACGAAAAAGGCCGGCCCTCGCACTGAGAGCCGGCCTTCTGATTTGCACGCGCAAATCAGTTCTTCTTCTTGTCCTTGTCCTTCTTCGCCTTTTCGACTGCGGCCTTTTCCGCGGCGGCTTTCTCGGCTTTGGTCTTCGAGTCGTAGGTCCACGTCTTCCTGCCGGCGCTGTCTCGGTAGATGTAGACGCTTCCATCAGGGCTCATGATGTGTACCTGCGGCGCGAGAGTTTTGTAAGTGCCGCCATCTCTCAGCCGCATGCGCATCGGAGCCATTTCCATTTCGCGGAGCCGCATCGGGAGCTCCTGCATTCTCTCCCGAAGCATGGGCATGTCCTTGTTCATGCGCTGCATGTCTTCGCGCATTCGCTTCATGTCCTCGGGATTCATCTTCGGCATCGATTCGATCCGCATGCGCGGGAAGTCTTCCATTCTCATCCGCGGAAAGCTTTCCATTTGCATTCCGCGGAAGTCATCCATGTTGATTCGCGGCATCGAGCGAAGCATTCCATCCACTCCGCCCACTCCCATCATCCTTCCGAATGGACCTTCGCGAAGATCCGACGCGCGTCCAGCGGTTACCTGAACGTCGTGAATGCGGCCGCCTGACGAGACACGAAGCGTGACGACATTTCCCGGTGACAGTTTTTCAACGACACGACTGAGTCGTCGGCTTGGAAGCTCACCAGCGTAGCTGTCGCCGGCATCGGCCGCACTGACTCGCAGGTCGGTTCCGTTGATCGAAACGATTCGATCGCCTTCGATGATTCCGGCATTTTCCGCCGGGCCCTTCGGAGTCACTCTCGATACGAACACGCCGATGGTATCGCGAACCGTGCCGGTGGACGTGAGCTGAAGCCCAAGCGCGGCTCGCTTCATCATCACCGAGTCCATCGACGAGCGGCGGAGAACGTTGCATTCAGTTCGGTTTTCGTCCGTACTGAAACACACCGTGCCTTTTGGCTCGTCGTTCCGTGCCGGGGGCGGTTCTTTTCGCGGCGCCGGCTTCTGAGCGGTCAAGGAGCCCGCGGCGGTCATAAAAATGGCGGCAGCCGTCAAAATCGATGTCATCCCACGCATAGTTCTCTCCGGTAAACAGTGTCTCGTCCTGTTTATGACAACCCGGCGCCGGTGGATGGTTGCCCGGTGCCAAAAGAACCGGGCTCCGGGCATATTTGAGCATGGCAACGAGCGCAGAAACGGAACAGGAAAAACGCGTCAAGCCTGACGTTCACGCGTTTGAGCACCACTGGCAGGACGAAGCCGATGCGGCCTACCTCTACAGGATTCTGGCCGCGTCGGAGACCGACGCCAAGAAGAAGGATATCTACGCTCGTCTCGCAGAGGTGGAAGACCGTCACGTCGTGGTATGGGGCGACCTGATGAACCGCCACGGAAATCCGGCGAAGGCGTTCCGGCCGAGCACGCGTGCCCGCATTCTGGCACGGCTTGGCACCCTGTTTGGGCCTGGGTTTCTGCTCCCGATGCTTCTCGAGGAGGAGGGCCGCGAGGTAAAGGCATACCTCGACATGCACCGGGCTACGCCAGAAGGTGCCCCCGGCGGTGGCGAGGCTCTGACGCTTGCCAAGGAGTCCGCCGATCACGCGATGACTCTTGCTGGAATTGCCGGCAAGAGCGGCGAACCGTGGCACCGCACCGGGTCGGGTGGGTTTCTGCGAAACGTCGTCTACGGTTTCAACGACGGACTTACGGCGAACTTCGGTTTGGTCGCCGGTGTAATCGGTGCCGCAGCAAGCCAGCAGCATCAAGCAGTCATCGTTGCAGGCGTTGCGGGCCTCATCGCCGACGCGTTGTCGATGGGATCGAGTGGATACCTCGCCGCGAAGAGCGAGCGCGAAGTCTACGATTATGAGATCGCGATGGAGAAGGACGAGATCGCGCTCATGCCGGAGATCGAGCGCGATGAGCTGGCGCTGATCTACGAAGCGAAAGGAATGGACAGCGAGTGGGCGCATCGCCTCGCGACCGAGGTCATGGCCGATCCTGAGCGGATGCTCGAGGAGCAGGTCCAGGAAGAGCTGAAGATCGGAGAGCAGACAATTTCTCCAATGCGTGAAGCGTGGATCACCGGTCTGGCAACGGCGTTCGGCGCGGTGATTCCGGTTTTCCCGTTCTTCCTGGCGAAGGGAACGACCGCGATCGTGTTGTCCTTCACGTTCGCGATGCTCTCACACTTTCTGGTGGGCGCAATGCGTTCCGTGTTCACCGGCCGAAGCGTCTTTCGCTCCGGCCTCGACATGTT
>JBDUEH010000232.1:0-4618 GCA_040002555.1 Gemmatimonadales bacterium
ATAAGTGCGTATCGCTTCAGCCCTTCGACCGAGGGGGTTGCTAATTCACGTACCGCATTCGGTGGCAGCGTTCGGTCCACGTCATGCCTCCATCAACGGTCATCACGATCACCGCACGCGACTCATTCGGGGAACAAGAAGATGGATAATCACCAATGCAATCACGTACGCAAATCCACAGAACAGGAATACTGGCGCGTAGTTGTGCCCGTTTGATTCGAGCACCTTTCCTACCGTGCGTTGAAACAGAAATCCGCTCGCCGCTCCGGCAAAGCCTCCCATTCCGACGACCGTTCCAATTGCGCGTTGCGGAAACAAGTCGCTTGGGATCGTGAAGAGATTTGTAGACCACCATTGGTGCATGGCCGCAGCGAGTCCGACGAGCGCAACCGTCGCCCACAGGCTTGGCGCTGACGCCGCGAATATCGTCGGCACGATCGCCACAGCAGCGATGAGCATGGTGATTTTACGGGCGCTGATTATAGTCCAACCTCGCCTGATGAAGAATCCCGATAGCCAGCCCCCACCGACTGAGCCTGCGTCGGCAAGAAGGTAGATCGTTACAAGCGGAAGTGCGATCGTAGCGAGCTTCACGCCATAGCGCGCATCGAGAAATTTCGGCAACCAGAACAGGTAGAACCACCACACTGGATCGGTGATCAGCTTCCCGGCTATGAACGCCCACGCCTGCCGATACCGAAGCACACTTAGCCATGGAACGGGCTCGCCGACTTCGACCGGATCGCTCTTGATCAGCGCGAGCTCCTCCTTCGTCATGCGAGGATGCTCCTCTGGCGACCGGTAGATCCACAACCAGAGCATCAACCAGATAAACCCGAGAGACCCGGTAATTACAAAAGCTGCGCGCCATCCCCACCTGAGTGCAATAATCGGAACAACGATGGGAGTGACCAACGCTCCGACGTTCGATCCGGCATTGAATATTCCAGTCGCGAAAGCACGCTCCTTCGCCGGAAACCACTGAGCCACTGCCTTGATCGATGCCGGGAAATTGCCCGACTCACCGAGCCCAAGGGCAAATCGAGCAATTCCAAAACCAGTCGCTGTCGAAACGAGTGCATGCGCCATCGACGCGATGCTCCACACCGTCACAGATATTGCGAAACCAAGCCGAGTACCGATCCTGTCGAGTAGTCTGCCGACGCCCAAGTAGCCGAGCGCGTACGCAAGAGTGAACCACGAGACAATTGCCCCGTAGTCAACGTCGGTCCAACCAAGCTCTATCTGAAGTGTCGGTGCAAGAATTCCAAGCACCTGCCGATCGATGTAATTGATCGTTGTTGCGAAGAAGAGAAGCGCGATGATTGTCCATCGGTATTTTCCTTTCATCGCTGCACTCGACCGCTTGCATCACCATTCATCAGGGCTTCGACATCGCCAACTCCAACTCGATTGTAGTCGCCAGGAATCGAGTGCTTGAGACAGGAGGCTGCAACCGCAAATTCGAGAGCGCTCGCGTCATCCGCGTACGTGTTCAATCCATAGATCAACCCCGCCGCAAACGAGTCGCCGCCCCCTACGCGGTCAACGATGTCGGTGATCTCATAGGATTTGCTGGCGATGAAATCTTTTCTATTGTGGAGCACGGCAGACCAAGTATTCTGGCTTGCGCTGTGACTCTCACGCAGAGTTATTACTTGCTTGTCGAGATTTGGGAATTGGTCGAGTACGGCTTCAGCAAGTTGTCTGAAACGGTCAGCTGGCAATGAGCCCGACCGGATGTCAACCGACGACTCAACGCCAAGCGCCAGCTGGCAATCTTCCTCGTTTGCGATGCCTATGTTGACGCTCTTGACCAGCTCCCGCATGACATCGGGGGCCTTCTTGCCATACTTCCACAAATTCTTTCTGAAGTTGTAGTCGCACGAGACTGTCACACCCATGCTTCGCGCAATGCTGGTTGCCTGGAGAGCGAGGTCGGCTGCCGATGCACTGATTGCTGGAGTTACGCCGCTGACGTGAAACCACGTTGCGCCCTGGAGAATTTCTCTCCAATTAAAGTCGCCGGGCTTTGCGGTGGCGATCGACGAACCGGCGCGATCGTAGATGACTTTCGACGGCCGCTGGTTGGCCCCTGACTCGAGGAAATAGACCCCGATGCGGTCGCCCCTGCGCGCGGCGTGACTTGTATCGACACCAAAAGACTTCATGTCTGCAACGCACGCATCTCCGATCTGGTTTGAAGGAAGCGCGGTCACGAATGCGACATCGAGGCCAAACTGGGCCAGAGAAACCGCAACGTTCGCTTCCGCACCGCCAAACGTCGCTTCGAGAAGCGAAAACTGAAACAATTTCTCGAAACCTGGAGACTTGAGGCGGAGCATCACCTCGCCAAAGGTCACAATCCGGGTCATTGCGTACTCTCCGGCTTCGCTTGAGCGACGAGCACAACTGCCTCTCGCACGGTCTGCGTTATCCGATCGAAATGATTCGCTGCTATCCAGGCAGACGGAGCCATCCAGGACCCACCGCACGCAATTACGTTTGGAACCGCGAGGTAGTCACAGACATTTCTCTCATTGACTCCGCCTGTTGGTATGAAACGCACATCGCCAAACGGGGCCGAGACGGCCTTTAGCGTAGTCACCCCGCCCATCGCTTCGGCCGGAAAGAACTTGAGAGCGGTGACACCTGCATCGAGTGCCGCGATTATTTCTGTGGGCGTGCAGACTCCCGGGAAGACCGGCAATCCGTTCTCGAGGCAATAGTTCACGACGCCCCCGCTGAAACCGGGCGACACGATAAACTGCGCGCCGGCCTCTTGTGCCTGCTCGGCCTGTTTTTCATTGAGCACAGTTCCGGCGCCAATGAACATCTCGGGTCGTTCTCCGGCCATCCTGCGAATCGCTTCAATCGCTCCGGGAGTCCTGAGCGTTATCTCTGCGCACGGCAGGCCTCCGTCCATAAGCGCATTCGCGAGACCGGCCGCGTCGTCAGGATCGTCGAGGACGATCACCGGAACAATGCGGAATTGCGACAACAAGAGGCTCATGTCAGCCATTAGCATCGAGTTTGTATGCGGTTCTCGCCAGATCGTACGCGAGTGCGTGCGCCATGTCGTGTGCTTCATCTTCATCGATCACGTGCGTTGCTACGAGCCGCGCAAGGTAGTTGGCGTCCATCCGGCGTGAGAGATCATGCCTCGCCGGTATTGAGCAGAACGCGCGGGTATCATCGTTGAAACCGGCCGTGTTGTAGATGCCTGCCGTCCCCGTCGTACTTTCACGAAATCGGCGCATGCCTTCGATGGAATCGTGAAACCACCATGGTGGACCAAGTCGAACTGCGGGGTAGTGCCCGGCAAGGGGCGCCAATTCACGCGTGTACGTGGACTCATCGAGAGTGAAAAGAATCAGATGGAAATCACGGTCGTTTCCGAACTCCTCGAGCAACGGACGCAGGTTTCGCGTGAACTCGGCCGCAACTGGAATGTCGCCGCCTCTGTTGGGTCCAAATCCTTGAGCCACCAACGTGTTGTGATCCCTCAGCGATCCGGCGTGGATCTGCATCACCAGCCCGTCGTCACGTGACATTTGTGCCATTTCAATCAGCATGTGGGCTTCGAATCTCGTTTGGTCATCGGAGCTGGCCCGACCAGTGAGAGCGCCATCGAAGATTCTCCTCACTTCGGCATCATTGAGCCGCTCAGCGCGCGGAGTCTCGACACCGTGATCGGTCGCGGTTGCGCCAAGCGATCCGAATGCCTTGCGGCGCTGCTCAATGGCCTTGATGAAATCGTCGTAGGTCTCGGCGTCGCGGCCTGAGCGCCGGGACAGTTCATCGATCTCGCGCCTCCAACCCGGATTTGAGATCGCGAACAGCGAGTCGGGGCGAAAAGTCGGGATTACCCTGCCGCCCCAATCCGACTGACTGATAGCCCGGTGTTGCTGGAGCGAGTCAGTTGCCTTATCGGTAGTGGCGAGCACTTCAATGTTGAACCGTTCGAACAGCGCTCGTGGTCTGAACTCGGGAGATGCCAGCTTTTCGGAGATCT
Source organism: Gemmatimonadales bacterium (assembly GCA_040002555.1). Taxonomy (GTDB): domain Bacteria; phylum Gemmatimonadota; class Gemmatimonadetes; order Gemmatimonadales; family Gemmatimonadaceae; genus UBA4720. The sequence continues at coordinate 4,016 of JBDUEH010000232.1, forward strand.
CATCGTAGATCCGCGAGGCAGTGTACTCATTGAGCTGCACCGTCACACCGAAAACCGCCGCCAGCTCGAAGTCGAGCCAGACGCGGGTCGGTGTCCCGCGAAAGAAGTGGTAGCTTCTGGAAAATATTTCCCAAATCGCTCGCGGATTGGTTTCCACTTCGGTGCCGTCGCATGCCGGCACTCCGAGCGACTCGAGCGAAATACCCTGCGAGTACAACATCCGCAGGATGTAGTGATCCGGCAAAATCAACAATGATGCCGGCTCTGAAAAAGGCTCGTTGGTAGCGAGGATTTTCGGATCGACGTGTCCATGCGGGCACACCAGCGGTAAGGCGCTGGTCCGTTCGTAGAGTCGCCGGGCGAAGGTGCGTACTTCCGGTTCCGGATCGAAGAACCTGTCCTCGTGCAGGAAGAGCGTCCGGCCGGCGTCACTCATTGCTAATCACACCCTCGCCGATGCGGACGTGACTCGTTCGGTCTTCGGAGCCGGGCTGGGGGACAAGCGGTCAACTGCCTGGATGGCGGCGCGAATATAACCGAGCGCGTATGCCATGCCCGCATGCCACGGCGCGCCGCAGGTCATCTCCGGAGTATGATCGGGAA
>JBDUEH010000233.1:0-4577 GCA_040002555.1 Gemmatimonadales bacterium
CGCGAAACTCGAGTACCGGGACACCCGATTCGCGCAGGATTTCTCCGACTTCCTGGCGGCTGCGGAGGTGTGGCGAGAGTTCTTCCTCGTCGTCGCCGAGGCCGCCAAGGTAAATGATTCGCTGAACGCCGGCGGCTTTTGCTGCGCGCGCGAAATTCGACGCGGCCTGGCGATCCTTGTCTTCGAAACTGCCCGTCGATCCCATCGAGTGAACGAGGTAGTAGGCGGCGTCGATTCCGCGCAGCGCTTTTTCGAGAGAGGCACTGTCGAGAACATCACCTGCGACGACCTCTGTTGAAGGCGCCACTTTGCTTGAGAGGACTTCCGGTTGTCTGGCGAGACACCTGACCTGGTAGCCCGCTTTTTCAAGCAGCGGCAGCAGACGGCCACCAACGTAGCCGGTAGACCCGGTGAGCAGGACACTATTCAAGGGACTTTATGGTTCGCTTTTAGCAATTGAACAGGGGGGGATAGTACGACAAGCCTGAATCTACACCCGACCCTTTTGCAGCGAACAATCAATACGAATGGCAGCTGGGTCAGCATTACCACCACACACGTTGGTCGAAATCTCCGACTTCGAATGCACCCGGTATTGGCCATTCTTGTTGAGCGATGCTGGATGTCGCATCCAGATGCCAATCGGAGGCAGAATGTTCCGCAACGTGATGGTTCCAGTAGACGGCTCTTCGTATTCGAGAGAAGCAGTTCTTCAAGGGGTTCGGCTTGCTTCTCTCTACGGCGCCACGCTGCGGCTCGTGAGAGTCGCCAAGCCGTATCCGCTCGCAACTGGTCCCGACGGCACGGCAGACAAGCCGTCCGGCCTCGGTGACCATCACGCCGCGGAGCTTGCCGACCTCTATTCGATCGCAGCGGAATGTCGCGCCCACTCGACCATTACCGTCACCGCGTCACTCGAGTACGGCCCGATCGTCGCTGTACTGTGCGGTTATGCGCGCCGCCACTCGGTAGACCTCATCGTGATGCGAAGTCACGCCCGCAGCGGCATCGCGCGGCTATGGTTCGGAAGCGTTGCCGACGCGTTGATCCGCGAATCCGGAGTGCCTGTCCTCGTCGTGCGCCCGCCATCGGTCGGCACCGGTATCGAAAAGGGATTCGGCTACAGAAAGATTCTGGTACCGCTCGACGGCTCCGTTCTGGCCGAGCAGGCGCTGCCGCACGCCATTTCACTTGCGCGATTCGAATGTGCGACGGTCGAGCTTCTTATCGTGGTCGCACCCACCCGGGATATGAATGACGAATCGCTCGTTTCATCGATTGGGCCAGCAAGTGAGCGCGACGTGACTGGTGCCAGGCTTTACCTGGATTCCATCGTCAGCAAGTATTCCGCCGGTGTACGATTGCTCTCCCGCGTAATCGTGTCCGATGATCCGGCAGCCGCGATTCTCGACGGTGCAAAGGCCACCGAAGCCGACCTCATTGCGATGGCGACTCGAGGACAGGGTACGATGGCGAGATCCATCGGCGGCAGCGTGTCCGACCGTGTCATGCGTGAATCCACCACGACAACACTGGTAATCCATCCAGTATTGCGCAAAGTGGAGAGGGTCGAGCAAGTATGGACAAGTCAGCCAGCTATCGCGTGATGGCTGGCCGCTGATTACTGGCCGAGGAGACCGAGCTTCAGAGCGAAGGCAACGTAGTCGGAACGGTGAGCGAATCCCAGTTTTTCATTGATTCGCTGCTTGTAGGTGTCTACGGTTTTCGGACTAATGAAAAGCTTCTCACCGATTTCCGGCGCACTGAAACCTCCGGCAACGTAGCGCAGCACATCGCGCTCACGCTCAGTGAGCTTCTCATATCTGCCGCGGTCGTCCGCATGCTCCGACTTGCGCATTATGCCCTGCGCAAGCGCTCGCGTTGCTGTGGGCTGCATGTACATGTCGCCGTGCGCCACCGCGCGTACTGCGTCAACCAGCTCGCGATCGGCCGCACTCTTCATCAGATATCCACTCGCTCCCGCTTCGAGCACTTTCACCAGATACGCTTCTTCAGCGTGCATGGTGAGGATGAGAATACGGGTGCCGGATTTCTTCTCGGTGATCTCTTTCGCCGCTGAGATCCCGTCCATCTCGCCCATCGACAGGTCCATCACCAGGACGTCAGGGCTGAGGCGCTCAACAAGATTGATGGCCTCGCGGCCGTTCGAGCCTTCGCCGATTATCTCGATGTCTTTTGCGGTACCCAACACTGCCTTCACGCCGGCTCGAACCACGGCGTGGTCATCGGCGAGAACAACGCGAATCGTGTCGCCAGTCACTTGGCGCACACAGGTGTCAGTATCATAACCATGACTCGCGTTCCCCGGTTGGTTGCTGTCAATCTTCACGCTGGCAGATACTTCAACTCTAGCATTATTCGCCGGCGCCTGCATCCTCTTGGCTCTGTTACTCGACAATGAGCGCCGTCACCATTCCAAACATGCCGTGGTCCGACTCGGCGTGCGGCAGAATGTGGCAGTGAAATGCCCAGACACCAGGATTGTTGCAGTTGACGATTACGTCCCAACGCTCCCCAGGCGCGATGTTCAGCGTGTCGCATTTCCAGGGAGCGGGCACGGGCCAGCCGTCCTTTGTGATGACCGTCATATGCATTCCGTGCAAGTGCATCGGATGGATCATCATCCCTTCGTTCATGAAGCGAATGCGTAGCTTCTGGCCCTTCTTCGCCTTGAGCGGCTGAGTGGCTGGAAAGCTCTTTCCATTCAGTGTGTATCCGTGCATGCCGTCATTGAGGATCATCAGCTCATCGACGTCTACCTTCTCGATCGCCATTGGGTTTTTCGGCTCGACGATAAATGCCCCTAACAGGCCCAGGCCAACTTGTTTGGTCGAGTCATGATGAGAGTGATACATGTGCGAGCCGTGGTTGCCGAGAGGCACTGTGAATTCGTATGTGAACGACTCACCTGGCTTGACCGGCGGCTGGGTGATGTAGGGTACGCCGTCCATTCCGTTCGGAAGCTCGAGCCCATGAAAGTGAATCGACGTGGATTCGGGGAGGTTGTTGTGCAAAACGATCTTTACGCGGTCACCTTCGCGCACCCGGATCTGCGGACCGGGAATCTGGCCGTTGTATGACCATGCCTCGGTCTTCTGTCCTGGCTCGGTCTCCCACTGAATCTTCGACGCAGTCAATTCATACGTCTTTACACCGCTGACAATTTTCGGCGCGTAGAGTTGATTGCCGACTCCTTCCGTCTTTGCAGGAAAGGCCTTGATGCCGGCCTCGTGCATTGCGTCCATCGCGGCCGCGGCAGCAGTCGGTGACAGCGGAGCTGGATTTGGAGCCGTAGTACCGCCACTTGCGTCCGCTGCTCCCGGTGAGACTTTCTGCGCCTGCGAATCTGTGCAGGCCGCGAGAGCTCCACCAGCTACTATCGTGGCGGCGGCCCTGCGAAGAAACGATCGGCGCGATGCAACGCCATAGAGGACGTCAACTGGGGCGGATGAAATTGATTTATTGCTCATAAGGTGTTCTCCGATGGTCGTTTCACAGCCACATTTCCGGCTACCATCCAAGCTACCGGTGAGCGATCGCTCTCTCTGTCGGGCGCATCGTGCAAAGTTTTTCCCGGTTCCCTTTATGCGTGTGTAAGGGATTTACCTACATGAATTCATGAGCGCGGGAATCACCGATGCTGTGCTCGCCGGGATTGTCAATATCTCCGCGGACGCAATCGTGTCTGTCGATCAGGCACAGAAAATCATCTTCTTCAATGAAGGTGCCGAAAAAATCTTTTGCTACTCCGCAAACGAGATACTGGGCGAGCCACTGGAAAAGCTGATCCCGATGCGCTTCCGGGAGACGCACTCGGCCCAGGTTATCGGCTTCGGCAAGTCGAGCACGCGTGCCCGTAAAATGGGCGAGCGGCGGCAGATCTCCGGAATTCGAAAGAACGGCGAAGAGTTTCCGGCAGAGGCCGCGATTTCACATGTAGACGTGAATGGCGAGAAGATCTACTCGGTCATTCTGCGCGACGTGACTGATCGCCGAAAGGCGGATGAGGCACAGCGGTTTCTCGCTCGCGCCGGCGAAATCCTCGTGTCTTCAATTGGCGCTGAGCAGACACTCCGTACGGTCGCATTGCTGGCCGTACCGCAATTGGCAGACGCCTGCATCGTACACTCCTATCACGATGACGCGTTTCAGGGAGTTGCTGTCGCACACATCGACCTATTGAGGGGAAAATTGATCGAGCGCAGCAGGGTTGAGCATCCGATCGACTACAGCGGCGATCATCCAATCGCGAGAGGCATGCAGAATCGAGCGCCACTGGTTCTCTCTAGCGCCAATCCAGCCGACGAAGCTTCTCTGTCTCGCTCGTCAGATATTTTTGCAGACACTCCGACGGCCGCAATCATTCTCCCACTGCTCGCACGCGAGCACTTGCTCGGCGTAATCGGATTTTACAGGAAAAAGGGCACCTATGGAGAGGACGACCTTTTTCTCACCACAGAGATTGCGAGGCGTGCAGCGATTGCACTCGATAACGCGCGTCTGCACGAGCAGGTAAAGACAGGAGTTCAGGCCCGCGACGACATGATTGGAATTGT
>JBDUEH010000234.1:0-4550 GCA_040002555.1 Gemmatimonadales bacterium
CGATTGGATCGAAGGATAGGCAACGGTTACCGAGCTAGCGGCGCATTTCGCCGGGCGGAGACAGCGCCGCCTGTTGAGCGCCGCCAATGGCCATCGAGTGGGCGGGGTTCTCGGTGAGGACTTTAGTCATGAAGCGTTGGCCTTCGCCGATGCGCTCGACTTCTATCTGAGTTGCCTCGACGACTTGTTCCACCCGGCTCATTCGTTCGGCAATCTCTGTCGGAAAAGCAGCGATCACTGTGCCGCCCCGCTTCCAGATGCGCCGTGCAAATGCAATCGACAGCGGCAGTATCGCGCAGACGATGAAAAGTCCGCCGAGTACCCATGCTTCGTCCGGAGGCCCGGTGCGGGGCGGTTCTGGGGGATCGACGGCCGCACCTGGAACGGACGCAGATTTTGCCACCTGCGCATCGGCATCGGACATCTGCTTTTGCAGGTTCGATATCCGGCCGTCTACGTCCGTGATACGCGATTCGAGGCCTTTCCTGTCAGCGCCGGCGACGGAAGGCTCTTGGAGCTGAGTGGACAATTCCGACCGGGTGCTTTCGAGGCCGTCCATCTGACGGCTAAGCTCTCTGCGCTGCGCCTTGAATGCCTGATAGACTGCCTGCGGACTCGACAGGACCTCGGTTCCAACCGTGACCACAGGAGCTACTGCAGGAGCATTACTGCCAGCGGACGTTTGATACGGCATCGATATTTCCCATTGGTGAGCTGACAGCGTGAAGCTGCCAGCGTCTGATACAAAATTACCGTACGAAGCCTGCCGTGATTAGGATTCCGCCCGACGGGGAAAAAGTCGTCAATCCTTTGACAGCTTCGGCGCGGACCCAACGCTTGTCACCATATCGAAAGCCGACCCGAGCTTCGCTGAGGTTTTCGACACCCCTGATAGCGCTGTGCGCGTATCCGTGCTGCTGCCCGACGATCATCACATCTGGTGTGAAGATCCCCAGACGAATCTCCGCTCGCAGCGCGTAAAGAAAGAGATCATCCTGCTCGAAACGGGTCTCGCGGGTTCCGTAAATTCCGAGTCCAGCTTCTCCTGAAATGTTGATGAGCCCGCAGTTTCCGCTCGCTCCGACAGTCGCAAAAAAATCGGTCGCGTCGCGATCGAGTCCTGTGGTGTTGTCGGTCGTCGGAAGTCGCGTACCGAACCTGAGCACTCCTGTGATCGGATAAGTATCGGGCGTGAGTCGAACTGAAGTCGAGACTCGGTAGTCTCCGGAGTCGTTGCGTCGCTTGTCAGTCGCGCCCTCGACATCGGGATACGGATCTGCAAACCTCGAGCTTTCATCGAAAATGCGTTGTCCCGTGCCGGCCACTTCGAGAGCTACTCTCCCCGTGTGCCATGCGAGCGAAAAATTGCCAAGCTCAGTCAAGGTTCCTGTCGTTCCGGCGAGCGACGCGCGTTGGTCGTAGAGACGCGACACACCGATCTCACCAGTGACGCTGGTGCCTTGATCGAGAACGCGCCACGGAATTGGCTCCAAAGGGCGGAGCTGAGCTGCAAGGGGACGCGAAATCGCAAAAATCGCGGGAAAGACAAGGAACCCAATCATTCGCTTCATACGAAGAAAATCGCGTTCTTTTGGAGCGAGCGCGAATCCCGTGCGAAATGCGCCCGGCAACAGGTGGCCGTTAGAGTCGAGTCATACGCCGGTTAGAGCGACGGCTATCGCACAAGGAGACATCGCGATTTCAATCTTGCAGAGTCTTGATGACGGTTCCATCTTCGTTTCCTTGAACCACTACCAAGTGAACGGAGTCGCATCGTTTCCCGAAACCGGAGTGTCCATGCATTACCAAAGTGTGTCAGCACTTGCTCGTTCCCCGGGCGCCGTTCGGCGTATCGTTTCTTCACTCCTTGCTCTGAGCCTTGCGGCCGACGCGAGTACGGCAGAAGCTCAGTCAAGTTCCGTCAGCGGAACAGTCTTCGGAGCGGCATCGTCCAATCCGATTCCAGCGGCGCAAGTTGTCGTCGTCGGCACTACGGTCGGAACGACAACCGACGGCAACGGAAGATTCCGTCTGAACGGATTGACCGGCGACAATGTCAACATCGAGATCCGACGCATCGGATATCGCCCGGTTCGACAGACGGTTCGAGTCGGAACGTCCGACCTCCGCGTGCCGATGACTCAGCAGTCGGTCGCGCTCGACGAGGTGGTCATTACGGGAACTCCCGGCGGCCAGGCACTGCGCGAGCTTGGAAATTCTGTCACGACAGTCAACGCGGCAGCCGTCACGGAGCAAGGAACTGTCAACAACGTTCAGCAGTTGTTGAATGGAAGATCGCCCGGCGTATTCGTGAACGCATCGACCGGAAATGTCGGCACTGGCTCGCGCATCCGTATTCGCGGAACCTCCAGTCTTTCACTTTCGAATGAGCCGCTGATCTACATCGACGGCGTGCGCGTTAATTCGCAAACGGCAACGGGTCCGACTAATCAGTCCTTCGGCTCGTCGTCGATCTCCCGCATCAATGACATCAACCCCGACGACATCGAGTCGCTCGAGGTGATCAAGGGCCCAGCGGCAGCGACTCTTTACGGCACTGAAGCTTCCAATGGGGTGATCCAGATCATCACCAAGAAAGGTTCCAGCGGAAAGCCGCGCTGGAACTTCTCCACCAAGCAGGGCACTAACTATTTCCAGAATCCCGAAGGTCGTTTCCGGATCAACTACAACGCAATCCAGCGGCCCGGCGGCACGTCGACGGAGCGGGACACTGTCTCGATCAACCTGATAGCGCTCGAAAATGCCCGCGGGACGCCGGTGTTCCAGAACGGCCGCATCAACGAATCCGATATATCGACAAGCGGCGGCTCCGAGCTCTTACGATACTACGGAGGTATTGGGCTCGAGGACTCAGAGGGGATGGAGCCCACGAATACGGTCAAGCGGCGCACAGGACGACTGAATCTCACGATCAATCCGAGCAAGACGCTCGACCTTGGATTCAACGTCGGCTACACGAACGGGAACATCACCCTTCCGTGCGAAGCAGGCTGCGGCGGACGAACGCTCGGCGTGGTGAACGCAAACCCGATAAACCTCGTTCCCCTGGCGAACGGAAGTCCGAATCCGCGTCGAGGCTTTAACAGCGGTCTTCCGCTGCAATACGATGCGTTCTACGAGTTCTACCAGATTGTCGACCGATTCACCGGCGGAATTCAAATCAGTCAGACGCCGTCGAGCTGGTTCAAGCATCGGCTCAACATTGGAACCGACCGCACGCACGAAGAGAACAGCGAGCTCGGAAGACGCGTCGAGGATTCACTCGCGAATGCGCTTATCGGGACGGGCCTCGGCTATCGTACGATGACGTTCCGGTCAATCAACAACTACACCGGCGATTATTCCGCGTCGGCGGTGTTTGATTTGAACTCCGCCTTCAAATCAACGACGTCGGCCGGTGCGCAGTACTACCGAAACAGGTATGAGATTGCCTGCGCGTTCGGAAACAATTTCCCGGCAGTTGGAATCACAACCGTTAGTGCAACGACAAGCGGTAAGGGGACGTGCCACGACATCGAAGAGGATGCGACTGTCGGGTTGTACGGCCAGGAACAAGTCGGCTGGAACGACAAATTGTATCTGACAGCCGCGCTTCGAGCTGACGACAACAGCGCGTTCGGTCAAAATTTTGATCGGGTCTATTATCCGAAGTTCAGCCTGAGCTACATCCCGATCGAGGGAATCCGTCCGGGGATTCCGTTCCTCAATGCGCTCAAGCTTCGCGCCGCGTATGGGGAGTCGGGCAAGCAGCCAATCACTTTCTCGGCGCTGCAAACGTACGAGTCTGCGACGGGTCCGGGTGATGTGCCCACAGTAACCCAGCTCACGATCGGCAATCCGGAGTTGGGTCCGGAGCGCAGTAAGGAGATCGAGCTCGGATTTGATCTGGGAGCCTTCTCGGACCGGTTTGGCGCTGAAATGACCTACTATCACAAACGCACACTCGATGCAATTCTCGACCGCACGATCGCTCCATCGATCGGAGTGCCAGGTACGCAGCCATTCAACGCTGGATCGGTGAAGAACAGCGGTCTGGAAATGCTTCTGCGAGCCAGCCCGCTGGTGAGCCAGCGTTTCAACTGGGACATGACATTCGGCTGGTCGGTGAACAACAATGAAGTAGAGGATCTTGGTACGCCGGCATCGACTCTCGAGTTGAGAAGGGCGGCGACCTGTACGGGATACGTGATCGGCACCACCGACCCGAAGACTTGCCCGGTCGCCGACTTTGTCCTGGCTTCAAGCGGCTCGCTGCCGCCGCGACACACGGTTGGATTCCCGCTCGGATCGTATTTCAACAAGAAAATTGTCTCCGCCACCATCAACTCGGCGCTTGGAGGAAAGGCCGAGAACATCATGTGTGACGATGGAAAGGGCGGTACCATCCTGTGTTCGGATCCAAAGACTCCTTTCGTCTATCTTGGGCGCACAACGCCGAAATACGAAGGATCGTTCTCCAACTCGTTCACCGTCCTGAAGAACTTTCGTTTGTCCGCTCTGCTCGATTTCAAGCGCGACTTCGTCAAGGT
>JBDUEH010000235.1:0-4532 GCA_040002555.1 Gemmatimonadales bacterium
CGTCGCAATGCAGATCGCCTGACACCAAGCGTTCCTGGCCAGTCTCCGCCGGTCATTCGATTGAGCAGGCTTCGCCCCGAATCCCACCTGGCGTGAAACGGAAGCGGGTCGAAGTAGTTCTGCGGACGCACGACATCCGCCGTGCCGAGCTGCTCACTCACAGCATTGAGAGACGCTTCGTCGTAGCGAACATCGTCGTCGGCGATGATCATTCGTTCGTGAGAAGCGAGTCGAACTCCAGTGAGAACTCCGCCGACCTTTCCCATTGGCGTCGCGAGCTCCGAATCAGGCGCGACATGACGAACGCGATCGCCGAACGCAATGCTATGAGCTTCGAATATTTCGGATGAAGAGCCATCGACGATGATGAGCTCGATGTCAGGCATGGCTCTGAGCTGCTGCACGTAGTCAGTCAGATCCGCCGACGGCGGAGATGACGCTTTTATCGGGAGGATGTATGTCAGCCCATCAACTACTTCGTTACTCATGACCAACGTTCGGGCAACAGATGTGCCCATGTCAAAAGGTGTGATGCCCGATGCACCACTCGGCCCCCTCGGCGACATGCCTCCTGGCGCCCTGCGCGCGAACCTTCGTCGCATCGCCGACTGGGCCGCCGACTATCGAAAGAACATCGGAGACCTCCCAATCGCCCCGACTGTTTCTCCGGGCGACATCACCGGACTCACCACTTCTTCCGCGCCTGAAAATCCGGAACCGATGGACCGCATCATGGCCGACCTCGATGCCGTCGTAATTCCCGGCATTCTGCACTGGGGTCACCCACGCTTTGTCGCTTACTTCGGAAGCACCAGCAACGGCCCGGCGCTGCTTGGCGAGATCGCGTCTGCGGCTTTGAACGTGAGCGCGATGACCTGGAGAACTTCGCCGGCCGCAACCGAGCTCGAGACAGTGGTGCTCGACTGGATCCGCCAGATGGTAGGACTGCCCGACACGTTCATGGGCGTTGTCTACGACACTGCATCGACAGGCGTTCTGCATGCAATGGCTGCCGCTCGGGAAGCAAAGGGCGGCGACATCCGCGGGCGAGGCGTTTTCGGCAGAAATGATTTGCCGAGGTATCGGCTCTACGCGTCAGATCAGGCGCACAGCTCGCTCGAGAAGGCAGCGATCGTTCTTGGATTCGGCGAAGACAATGTCGTTCACGTTCCGTGCGATGAAGAATTCCGTCTCGACGTCAGCGCACTCCGAAACCTGATCGAAGCCGACATTCGCGACGGATTCGTGCCTCTCGCTGTGGTCGCGACGGTCGGAACCACATCGACAGCGAGCATCGATCCCGTTGGCCCCATCAGCGAAGTCTGCCGCGAGCATGATGTCTGGCTTCACATCGATGCCGCGTATGGCGGCCCGTTCGCCGTTCTTCCAGAAGGTCGCTATGTGTTCGATGGCGCAGAGCACGCCGACTCGATCGTTCTCAATCCGCACAAATGGCTTTTCGTCCCACTCGACTTCAGCACGCTGTACATACGGAAGCCGGAGTTGCTGCGCGAAGTCTTTTCGTTAACCCGCGAGTATCTCAAGCTCGATGCATCAGGCGGCGCGATCAACTACATGGATTACGGCTACCAGCTTGGCCGCAGGTTCCGCGCGCTCAAGGCATGGATGACGTTCCGCGCATTCGGGCGCTCGGGACTGGAATCCCGAATTCGCGAGAACTGCCGCCTGGCCGCGCATTTTGCCGATCTGGTGTCGGACAATCCCTCATTCGAGATGACCTCTCCCCAAATGATGGCGATAGTCGCATTCCGGTTTCGTCCACCATCTGCCGACGGCGAGACGATCGACATGCTCAACGAACAGATCGTCCAGAAAGTGAACGACAGCGGTCGTGCCTACATCACCCACACGAGGTTGAATGGCCGGGTTGCGATACGGATTGGCGTCGGCAATCTGGTCACGGAGGAACGACATCTCGACGAAGTCTGGTCACTTATTGTCGCCGCGGCCCGTGAATTGACACGCAGTTAACTGGACTGAACTGACCAGGCCCCTACATTGAAATAGATGACCACCCATCGCGCGATTGTTGACGCACTGAATGCCTCTGGAGAAGCTGGTGATTCAGTCGTCCTCGCAACAGTCGTTCGCGTAACAGGGTCGAGCTATGGCGGCGTCGGCGCAAGAATGGTGGTGCGCATCGATGGCTCCACAATCGGCATCGTCAGCGGTGGTTGTCTCGAAACCGATCTGGCCGAGCAGGCGCGTAAGGTCCACGAAACTGGAAGTGCCAAAGTCGTGACGTACGACACCCGCTCTGATGACGACGCTGCATGGGGACTGGGACTTGGGTGCAACGGCCTCATCGACGTGCTACTCGAGCCGTTTACTTCAACACAGGCGCGTACGGTCGCTCGCCTTTTGTCGAAAGCTCTTCACAAAGATTCGCGTTCCATTCTCGCGACTGTTATCGGCGTCGGCGAATTCAGAAACGGATCACCGGCTGTTGGCGCGCATGCTCTCTTGACGAACGACGCGGTGAAAACAATCGGCGACTGGGGCGACGAATCGGTCCTCGGCCGCGCAAGAGGGTGCAAAGACGACGCACTCGCTGCCGGGCGGCGGGGACTCGTAACCGAGTTCGACAACGTACAGGTGGCGTTCGAGATCATAACACCGACCGTTCCTCTCGTCATCTGCGGAAGCGGTCCCGATGCCATTCCCCTCGTACGCATTGCTGCTCAGCTCGGCTGGGATATCACGGTCGTCGATCACAGGCCTGTGGCTCACGCGCCGGTCGATCGATTTCCTGAAGCGAAAGTTGTCGAGTGTGCGGATTCCTTGAAGCTTAAAACATCGGTTGAGCTCACGTCGCACACAGCCGGGGTCGTGATGTCGCACCACTACGCGCGCGACCTCGAGTACGTTCGTTCACTGCTCGACGCGGGTGTCGCGTACATCGGCATCCTCGGTCCCCAGGCGCGCACCGAAAGAATGTTTGCTGAGATCGCCTGGCAAAATGCGGGGTCGGCACCATCGCGAAAATCGGTCTTCGGCCCGATCGGCCTCGACGTCGGCGGCGATGGACCGGACGCGATTGCCTTATCCGTCATCGCCGAAGTTTCTGCCGTCACGAGCGGGCGCGAGGGCGGACACCTTCGCGATCGCAACGCACCACTTCATGAGCCTGCTGGCCGGCCGACCAACGCGAGGGCAGACTGAGCGAGCGCCCAACACGGAGAATCGGTGCCGTTGTCCTCGCAGCGGGAGCGTCCACGCGGCTTGGTGAACCCAAACAACTCATCGATTTCGACGGACAACCATTCGTCCGTCGAGCCGTTTACTCTGCACAAGACGCCGGTGCCTATCAGATCATTGTCGTCGTCGGCGCACTCGCCGAAAGCGTCATTGCCAGTGTTGGCGATCTCACGAACGTCGCTTTTGCCCTAAATCGTGACTGGAAATCAGGACTCGCTTCGTCCCTGGCCCTTGGAATTGCGGCGGCAAAACGGATTCGACTCGATGGCGTTCTCGTAACGACTACCGACCAGCCGCTGATCGCCGTTGCGAGTCTTCGAAAACTCATCGACGCATTCGAAAGCGGACATCGCATCGTCGCGTCTGCATATGACAACATCGTCGGAGTGCCAGCGGTGTTTGGTGCCGAACACTTCGACGATCTCATGAAATTTGAGGCCGACGAAGGTGCGGGGCGCTGGCTTCGCTCTCGTCCAAACGAAGTCACGACAATCGCCATCGACAACGCTTCAATCGACATCGACACTCCCGCCGATGTCGCTCGGCTTCTTTCACACGAACCAGCGAGACAGGAATGATCGCCGGCGACTTTCTGCTTTATGGCGCGACAGGATACACCGGTGAGCTCATCGCTCGCCGGGCTGCTTCGCTCGGCCTCCGTCCGATTCTTTCGGGAAGGAGTCTGGCAACCGTCGGCGCTCTCGCCATTGAGCTCGATCTCGAGCATCGCATCGCGAGCGTAGACGACGCAAAAGCGCTCGATGCAGCCATCAATGCTCTGCCTGAGGCAAATCGCACTGTTCTCAACTGCGCGGGGCCGTTCTCTCACACAGCAAAGCAGGTTGCCGAGGCCTGCTTACGGAACGGAGCTCACTATCTCGACATCACTGGCGAGATCACGGTGTTCGAGATGATGGCGGCAAAAACGAAGGCCGCAGAGAAGGCCGGTCTGATGCTATTGCCCGGAGTTGGCTTTGACGTCGTGCCAAGCGATTGCCTTGCCGCGTACGTCGCGAGCCGGCTTCAATCCGCAACGAAGCTCGTGATCGCGATCCAGGGTGTCGGCAAGATCTCGCGCGGCACGATGCTCACATCGATTCAGAACATCGGAAATGGTGGAGCAGTTCGGCGCGGCGGCGCGATCGTTCGCGTTCCATCGGCGTGGAAGAGTCGGACGGTCACGTTCGACAACAAGCCGGTTCAGGTCACAACGATGCCATGGGGCGATGTAGCGACGTCATTCTACAGCACGAGAATCCCGGACATCGAGGTCTACATGATGATCCCGGATGGAATGCGAAAACTGTTGAAGT
>JBDUEH010000236.1:0-4519 GCA_040002555.1 Gemmatimonadales bacterium
GATAAGTGCAGACCGCGGGCGTGAAGCCACCGAAGATAGCAGTTGCGAGACTGAAAGCCAGAGAAAAGGCTGCGGTTCGAACTCGCGCCGGCATGATTTCTACCAGCAACGGGATCATCGAGCCGTTGTAGAGCCCAAAAAACATTGAGAACCAGAGTTCGACCACGAGAAGCTTGGCAAAGCTTGGCGATGCGACCAGCCAGAGCATCGCTGGGTAGGCCGTGAGAAGTGCGAGAATCGGGATGAGAAAAAGAAGTGGGCGCCGCCCGATCCGGTCCGAGATCATTCCGCCAACAGGGAGCCATGCGAAGTTTGATAGACCCACGCATAACGTGACAATGAAAGTCGTCTGAGCATCGAGATGCAGGGCCTGCCTGCCAAAAGTCGGCGTATAGGCGGTGATGAGGTAGAACGAGGTTGTGGTCAACACCGACATCAGCATACCGACCCCGACGAGACGCCAGTTGGCAGCAACGATTCCAAATACTTCCGATGTTTTGCCTGGATGGTGGCGCATCTTCTTGAACGCGGCTGTTTCCTCGAGAGACCGGCGCAGCCAGAGAATGACCGGTATTATGAGACAACCGATCAACAATGGAATCCGCCATCCCCAGGCGGCCATTTCATCAGCAGTGAGCATTCCCGTGAGCGTCAGTCCAATCATCGCCGTGAACACGACGGCGATCTGCTGGCTCCCGGACTGCCATGAACAATAGAATCCCCGCCGGCCTTCGGTCGCGATCTCGGCGAGGTACACCGACACGCCCCCAAGCTCGACACCAGCGGACAATCCTTGCAACAGCCGCCCGATCACAACGATGACCGGGGCAGCGAGACCGATTGTCGCATATCCGGGCGTCAAGGCGATCGTCAAAGTGCCGATAGCCATCAGCCCAAGCGTCACGATCAAACCCACCCGCCGCCCCTTCCGATCGATGTAGGACCCGAGAACGATCGCACCAATCGGGCGCATCAGATATCCGGCGCCGAACGTCATCAACGACAGCATCAGCGATGCAAATTCGCTGTTCGTCGGGAAGAATGTTTTCGCAATGTAGACGGCATAGTATCCATACACTATGAAGTCGTACATCTCGAGGAAATTGCCGCTCGCGACGCGAATTACCGCGCCGAACTTCGCGCTGCGCTCGCTCCGCGGCGCCACCGGCACGGGAATACCGGTTGCGTATAGTGATTGGGTCATCTCATCATCTCAATCGGGCGGCGGCTGGCGTCAGCGCCCGGCCGTTTCCGTCGATGGAAGCGGCAAGCATGTCAGGTTGCTGTACGAGACACCCTTCTGGTTTTTTCCAGACGCGAACGGAATGTTGTAGCGCAGCATGTCGCCAAGGCGATGGCCGTCGAGAAACAACGTTCGCCGGCGTTCTTCCTGAATGTCGGCGAGACTTCCCGTGCCGGTATAGGCGGGAAGATTGTATTTCGAGCGGACTGCAGTGATTGCCGCGACCGCGCTCGCTGGCTCCGCCTCGGCAAGAATGAGCTGAGCTTCGTCCCACGTAGCGATCGGCAACGGTGAGTCGAGGGCTGAGTATTTCTGTTGGAGCCAGAGCGGGGTCACGCCGTCCTGTCCGTTTGCCCGCTTTGGATCCTTGATGACAGGAACCCTTGAATCGGCGACAGCGCCAACCGTCAAGCCGCGGTATTCGGGAGCGATTGACTCATGAGCGTTGATTGTCCCCGATGCTACAGTGGTATTGAAACGCCGGACCGGCTGCGTGGAGTAAGTGGCATTGAAGACGAATGAAGCGGGTGTGACGCTCTTGGCATCAGCGGCCGCACCGACCCCGTTCTTGAGATCGAGGCGCACGCGTGCGCGACCAATGCGGGCAGCATTCAACAGAGTGGAGTTATTCGCAGTCGTGGCAAGCGCGATGGCGCGAGTGAAGCGCGCCTCCGCAATTCCGAGCGCGGCCGCGGGGGTGATGAGCGGTTCAGGACCGGTCGCAACCTGACAGTAACCTTCGCCAAGAAGTGTGTACGCGAACCCCGCATAAACGAGCGCTGTCGCCGTCAACACCGTGCGAGTCGGCACTTCAATGTCAGTAAATCCGTCGAGTGCGGTGATCGCGCTTTCAGCCTGCACGCGCGCCGTCTGGAGCGGTACGTATACGGCATAAAGTCCGAGCGTGGATGCTGCTGTCTGGCACGGAAGCAGACCGTTGTCATTGCTCGACAGGCGAGCGCCCCATCCAACCACCTCACCGTTCGCGGAGCTGTTAAGCAGCTCGTTCGACCACAGGCCTGTGTCGTGAACGTATTCAGTGAACGCGCATTCAAAATCGGCCTGCACTCCAGCAACACGCGTGGTGGACAGGCCCGGGCTGGCTAGCGCCGACTCCGGAACTTTGCCCGGCAGCGACACATCGAGAATGCCCTGGCAGGCGGAGAGCAACTGAGAAGTTCCAACGGCGAGGACGGCGGCGCAGCCACGCATCCCGCGAAGCGAGAAGAATCCCTTTGACATGATTTAATCCTTAGGTATGGACAGAGCCGAAGGCCCCGACGTTGTCGGCTAAAATGCGAGGCGAGCTGTGAGAACTATCTGCGAAGTGGGCGGAAGCGTTGTCTGAAAGCGCGCGGCTGTCTCCGCTCCTGGCGGACGTTGTTCCGGATCGAAAATCTTGGCGCCGTAGATAGTCGACTGCGCCCGATACAAAGTCGCGACGTTGCGCCAGGCCGCCGTCAAGGACGCGTTGGAAGCGCCAAACCGCGTTGCGATTCCGGGGGGCAGGCTATAGCTGGCGGACAGCTCGCGCAGCTTGGCGAACCCGGCGTCGAAGAACCCGAGTGCGGGGCGACCAACGGGGCCTTGATAGGCAGCGAAGATGGGATCGACTGGACCGCTTGTCGGGTTCGACATCCTCGTATTCTGAAAATTCTGGTGATCCGCTTCGATCGATCCCTCCTCGTAGGTCATGCCGGTCTGGTAATCAACCAGGGCCGACAGTCGAAGATTCCTGAAAAGGGTCAATGTGTTCGTGACACTCCCCAGCTTCGTCGGTGTGGGCTGACCGTAGTAAACCAGCGGAGCCTTGTCGCATGCTACCGTTCCACCAGCACCATCATCGCAGAGCACGTTTTGAAGCGTGCCTGTCGGGGAGTATTCGGCGCTGACGACTTTCTTCCAGAAGAACGAACCGACAGAATATCCTTCGCGGTTGAACTGGTCGATCGCGTTACCGCTATTCGGAACGCCGACCGGAGGCAGACCTCCAAGGCTCTCGATACGGTTGTGCGTTGTGGCGAAGTTCAGGCCGAGATCCCACGCGAATTTCGTCAAGTCGATCACTCGCGCGTTCAAGCCAATTTCTGTTCCCCATGCGGCGACTCGCCCGAGGTTTACAACTGTCGTGCCCGGAAAACCGATCGACGGCTGGTTCGGCGCCCTAACGATCGCGTCCTTCGTTATGCGATTGTAGTGAGTCACGGCACCTGTGATCCGGTCGTCGAGGACGCCGAAATCGAAGCCGAATTCGAGTTCCTGCCCGCGCTCGGGCTTGAGTGACGCGTTGCCGAGGGAACCGGGAGTAAGTACGGGAACGCCGCCGGCACCAGTGGTTGGGGTGTAGAGAGTGAGAGCGTCGAAGGCATCCGGCTGTTGCCCCGCCTGGCCCCAGGCGGCACGCAGCCTGAGCGAGTTCAATCGAGTCAAACGCCAGAACGGCTCTTCGCTAAGCACCCACGCGCCGCTCACCTTCGGATAATACGCAGCGTTGTAGTTCTTTCCGAAAGCGCTGTTGGCGTCTCCGCGAAGTGCGACTGTGAGAAACCGGCGGTTTCTCCAGCCGAGCGCTTCCTGCACATACATGCCGAACGTCTTGTTTTCGACAAAGTCTTCGCCTGACGAGGTAACGGCAGCGCCCCCGATCGTGGTGACGTCCGGCGTCGGGAAATTCGCTCCGAATTCGCTCGCGAGTGTTATCTGCTTTCTGTAGTACTGCGCACCAAATGACGTTGCGGTGCTGATCACTGTGTTATCCGTCTTGCCGGTGAGCGAATAGTCGAGCGTCGAGTAGTTGCTGTTGATGTTCTCGAGCGTTTTCTCGCCGGTTCCCTTGCTTCCGAAGAAGTTCGTCTGTCCGTCTGGAACGCGGGGGAATAGTATCTGGTTAGTCGTGCTGCCAGCGTCCACGCCGGCTTTGAATTGCTGGGTAAGCCAGGTCAGCGGTGTGTTCTTGACGTCGATACCGCCGGTAAATCGATTGACCTTCGACCGCGAGTCGATCAGACCTGCGACGTCGGGGTTTGCATATCGAAAGCCGCCCGTTGGGCCAGTCAGCAGCGTCGGCTTGCTGTAGATGATCATGTCCCATATGCCGAAGCCTTCGGCTGCCTGCGCAAATCTCGTCTCGTTCTGGATGTAATCGAGGTGAGTATCGATCTGCCATTTCGCGGTCGGCAGAAGTGAGAGATTTGCGCGGGCCGAGCTGCCCTTGAGGTAGTTGTAGTCGACAATTCCGACGTTGTTGATCCTGTCGCCGGAGATGAAGTAGCGAGC
>JBDUEH010000237.1:0-4519 GCA_040002555.1 Gemmatimonadales bacterium
TTTCTTTGCGCAGTTCCTCTTGCCGCCCAGAACCCGCCGGCGCCGCCAGTCAATCCGCCCTCGGGGAATACTCCGCCTGCAACAGCCGCGGCGATTCCAACAAAGTGGAATGTCATGGAGAAACACGGGACTTCAAAGGATGTCGACTACGACGTAACCGAAGGCACGTGGATCAATCTCGATGTCTCACCCGACGGAAAGACAATCGCGTTCGACATCGTCGGAGACATCTACACCATGCCAATCACCGGCGGTGCAGCCAAGCTCATACTCGGCGGAGCTGCCTACGAGCACCAGCCAAGATTTTCTCCGGACGGGAAGCGAATCGCATTCACTTCCGACCGCGATGGGCTCACCAACGTGTGGACCGCAAACATCGACGGAACAGATCTCAGGCAGATCAGCAAAGAGAAAGAGCGAGAGGTCTCGAATCCGGCCTGGACGCCCGACGGCCAGTACCTCGTCAACCGCAAACACTTTCGCAACACCCGCTCACTCGGCGCCGGTGAGATGTGGCTCTATCACGTTGGCGGCGGGAGCGGACTCAAGCTGACAGATCGTCGAAACTGGGAGCAGAACGCCACCGAGCCGATCGTTTCACCCGATGGCCGCTACGTCTATTTCACTGAAGACGTTTCTCCGGGGGGAGGCTTTCAATACAATCGCGACGCGAATGGACAGGTCTACGTGGTGCAGCGGTTCGATCGGCAGACGGGCAATCGCACCACGGCAATCGGCGGAGACGGGAGCGCACTTCGTCCACAACTCTCGCCCGATGGAAAGACGATGGCGTTCGTGCGACGGGTTGGACTCAAGAGCGTTCTCTGGCTTCGCGATCTCGACAGCGGACGCGAGCATCCGCTATGGGACGGTCTCGATCACGATCAACAGGAAGCGTGGGCGATCTACGGAACGTATCCGGGCTACGACTGGACCCCCAACGGAAAGTCGATCCTGATCTGGGCGAAGGGCCACATCAATTCGGTCGATGTCGCATCCGGAACGGTGACGAACATTCCATTCACCGCGCATATCCACCAAACCATCACGGACGCTGTTCGCTTCGCGCAGGCAGTTCAGCCCGACAGCTTCGATGTGAAGATGCTTCGATGGGCCACGGTCTCGCCGGACCAGAAGCATGTCGTCTACACGTCACTCGGCAAGCTCTACATGAAAGAGCTTCCGAACGGTCAGGCACGCCGAGTTACAAACGATGCCGACAATGACGAGCTCTTTCCGTCGTGGTCGGCAGGTGGCAAGTCGATCGTTTACGCTTCATGGAACGACTACACCCTCGGCGCCATTCGAACCGTTGGTCTCGATGGCAAGAACGGCCGCAAGCTCACGACGAAACCAGGCAACTACATCGAGCCGAAATTTTCGTCTGATGACAAGCAGATTGCATACCGCCGCATCGGAAGCGACGGGCTGCGTTCACCGCTCTACACGCAGGACAGAGGCGTCTATATAGTAGCGGCGTCCGGTGGGGAGCCGAAGCTTCTCACTGAGGAAGGTTCGATCCCGCGGTTCAACAAGGGGGGCGACAGGGTTTTCCTTTCGTCGAACGAAGGATCAAAAGCGGCCCTCATCAGCGTCAATCTCACCGGCGGCGATCGGCGCGTTCACCTCACGTCCGACAACGCGACAGAGTTCGTGCCGTCGCCGGATGAGAAGTTCGTCACGTGGGTCGAACGGTTCAATGCGTACGTTGCGCCGTTGCCGATGACTGGAAAGCCGATCGACGTCAGCACGAGCACCGGCGATTTTCCGGCGAAGCGTATCTCCCGCGATGCCGGATCTTACCTGCACTGGACACCAGACTCACGACGCATCTACTGGTCGCTCGGACCGGATCTATACAAGCGCGATGTATCGACGACGTTCGCTTTCGAGACGATGGACACGACTACCCTCGCAAAGGATCCAGAGAGCAAGGGCATGCCGATCGGCTTCAGGGCGGCGACCGACAAGCCTACAGGCCGAATCGCTCTGACTGGCGCGACGATCATCACGATGAACGGAAATGAAATCATTCCGAACGGAACCGTTCTTGTCGATCGAAATCGCATTACTTACATAGGGCCGAACGCCCAGATCCCGGCTGATGCAAAGCGCATCGACGTTACCGGCAAGTTCATCATGCCAGGCTTTGTAGATGCCCACGCGCATCTCGGCACGGGCTCGAGCGGTATAGCACCGCACGCGAACGCCGGTCTCATGGCAAGCGTAGCCTTCGGGACAACGACGATTCACGATCCGTCGAACGAAACGTCGATGGTGTTTTCGACAGCCGAGACGGCCCGTGCGACGGGCATGATTACGCCGCACATATTTTCGACGGGAACGATCCTCTACGGTGGGGAAGGAAACTTCAAGGCGATCACGACGTCGTTCGATGACGCGATCGCTCACCTCCGCCGCATGAAAGCCGTCGGCGCATTCAGCGTGAAGAGTTACAATCAGCCGAGGCGGGATGCGAGGCAGCAGATCATCGAGGCGGCGCGTCAGCTGCAGATGGAAGTGGTTCCCGAAGGCGGATCGACGTTCTCCGTAAACACGACGATGTTCCTCGATGGACACACGACTTTGGAGCACAATCTTCCAGTTGCCCCGTTGTACGAGGACATGCTCAGACTGATCTCGTCATCGAAGACTGCCTACACGCCGACGTTTATCGTTCTCTACGGTGGAATGAGTGGCGAGAATTACTGGTATCAAAACACCAACGTGTGGGAAAACGAGAAGCTTCAGTACTTCAATCCACCGGGCCAGCTCGACGCACGGTCCCGCCGCAGGACGATGGCCTCGAACGACGATTATTTCTTCACGACTGTGTCTCAGTCGGTGAAGGCGCTCAACGATCGCGGAGTTCTTACGAACACCGGTGCGCACGGGCAGCTCGATGGAATGGGCGAGCACTGGGAAACCTGGATGATGCAGATGGGCGGCATGTCGAACATGCAGGCGCTGCACAGTGCGACGATCAACGGCGCGATGTCACTGGGACTCGACAAGGACGTGGGTTCGCTCGAGTCAGGGAAGCTTGCTGATCTGCTGGTGCTCGATGCCAATCCGCTCGACAACATCCGGAACACGAACACGATCCGCTATGTCATGCTGAATGGCAGACTGTACGATGCGACAACATTGGAGCAGCTTGGGAATCACCCGGCACCAGCGCCAAAACGCACTTGGAGGGACTAGATCGCGGTCCAGCTCGTCCCACCCGACGAATTGCATCAGTGCATTGCAGCCGGTGGTAGCCATTGCGGCATGTCCACCTTTGCTTCAGGCGTAATGGGACTGAAGATTGGTGTTCGGGTTTGGCGCGGCCGCAAAAGTCTGGACGGCAGGTAGCGTCCCGCCAGAAATGTGCGATCATAGTAGGTGGTACCATCGCTCCGGCATGCGTACGCGTTGTCGGCTTCGATGCGACCACACCCAGTCATGACAGTGTTGTCGTACCCGCGCACACTCGGCGTGAGATAGCGCTGTCCGTTTTCCCGGAAAATGGTTGCCGAGATCTGATCGAGGTAGCTCGCAGCAGTGCGGATATGCATGTCGGAGATCGTCTAATCGAAGGGCATGGCGGAAGCCGTTCAGAACATGAGGTGGAAATGGAATCAAACGGTGACTATTCCGTCCAGGTAACCCGATCTGGACCGCGGATTTTGGCAGCGGTGTCCGCACGGCTGCCTGTAAAGAGCGTGCCTGCCATGTTCGCCCGGCATCTCGACCAGGTATACGCCGCGGCGAAGGCCGGTCAGGTGCACCTCGATGGTCAGAACGTTTTCGTGTATCGTGATGTCCCCGAAGTTTCAGGCAAGGTGGACGCTGATTTTGGTGTTGGCGCTACGGCTCAGTTCGCGGCAATTGGTAATGTAAAAATGATCACCCTGCCCGCGGGGGAGGTTGCATCGACAACTCACCGGGGCGCCTACTCACAACTCGGTCTCGCACACTCAGCAGTGATCGACTGGTGCCGCGCGCACGGGCGCCTTCTGACCGGAACGCGCTGGGAGGTCTATGGACACTGGACTTCAGACGACACGCCTCAGACGCTTGTCTGCCATCTTTTGGGCTAGTTCTCGGAACCGACATCCCGCAGGGGCCGTCGTCTTCCTGAGACCGGCAGTCACGACGAACTTTGAGGCGTGACGAATAACGGCGAGAACGTTCTTGTTGAAGCTTGCGTCGATTCAGTTGCGTCGTCGCTTTCGGCGAAGCGCGGCGGAGCCCAAAGGCTAGAGCTATGTGATGCACTCTTCGACGGAGGGACGACGCCGAGTGCGGGGATGATCGCCGCTTGCAAGAACGCGGTGTCGATTCCGGTCTTCGTTATGATTCGTCCTCGCGGCGGTGGATTCGTTTACACCGATACAGAGCGTGATGTGATGCGACGCGACGTCATCGTCGCCCGCGAGACTGGCGCAGATGGAGTGGTGATTGGAGGGCTGAATCTCGACGGCACAGTCGACGTCGCGCTGGTAGGGCACATGATCGAAGCGGCGCGCGGCTT
>JBDUEH010000238.1:0-4503 GCA_040002555.1 Gemmatimonadales bacterium
ACGTGAACTTCATGGCGTCGAACCTGACGGGTCAGGTGCGAAACATCGCCGACGTGACGACGGCCGTTGCTAAAGGTGACCTGTCACGAAAGATCACCGCAGATGCACAGGGAGAAGTGCTCGAGCTCAAGGATACCATCAACACGATGGTTGACCAGCTGTCCGCATTCGCCGCCGAAGTAACACGCGTGGCGAAAGAAGTGGGAACCGAAGGAAACCTTGGCGGTCAGGCAGAGGTGCCAGGCGTTGCTGGAACGTGGAAGGATCTGACGGACAATGTGAACGCAATGGCCTCGAACCTCACGGGCCAGATTCGAAACATCGCCGACGTCACCACGGCCGTTGCGAAGGGCGATCTGTCGCGCAAGATCACCGTTGATGTGCAAGGCGAGATTCTCGAGCTGAAGAACACGATCAACGCGATGGTGGACTCGCTTCGAATTTTCGCCGGCGAAGTAACGCGCGTAGCGAAGGAAGTAGGAACTGAGGGAAAGCTTGGCGGACAGGCCGAAGTGCCGGACGTCGCTGGGACGTGGAAGGACCTCACCGACAACGTGAACTTCATGGCCTCGAATCTCACGGGCCAGGTGCGAAACATCGCCGACGTGACAACGGCCGTTGCGCGAGGCGATCTGTCACGAAAGATCACGGCCGATGCAAAGGGGGAAATCCTCGAGCTGAAGAACACGATCAACATCATGGTCGATCAGCTTTCCGCGTTCGCTGCTGAAGTAACTCGCGTCGCCCGCGAAGTGGGAACGGAAGGAAAGCTTGGTGGACAAGCGAACGTGCCGGGTGTCGGCGGAACGTGGAAAGACCTGACCGACAACGTGAACACGCTGGCAGGTAACCTCACGAGTCAGGTGCGAAACATCGCCGACGTGACGACAGCAGTCGCAAAGGGAGATCTGTCGCGCAAGATCACGGTCGAAGCGAAGGGTGAAACGCTGGAACTCAAGAGCACCATCAATACGATGGTGGATCAGCTTTCATCGTTCGCAGACGAAGTAACTCGTGTTGCGAAGGAAGTGGGAACGGAAGGAAAGCTCGGTGGTCAGGCCAACGTGCCCGGCGTCGCCGGTACGTGGAAGGATCTGACTGACAACGTGAACGCGATGGCCTCGAATCTTACGGGTCAGATTCGAAACATCGCGGATGTGACGACTGCGATTTCGCGAGGAGATCTTTCTCGAAAGATTACAGTCGACGTGCAGGGAGAGATCCTCGAACTGAAGCAGACGATCAATACGATGGTGGACTCGCTGTCTGTCTTCGCCGGCGAAGTGACACGCGTTGCACGCGAAGTAGGAACCGAAGGACGCCTCGGCGGACAAGCCAACGTGCCGGGTGTTGCCGGTACGTGGAAGGATCTCACCGATAATGTGAACTTCATGGCGTCGAACCTCACCGGCCAAGTGAGAAACATCGCAGACGTCACCACCGCAGTTGCCCGCGGTGATCTGACGAGGAAGATGACGGTAGACGTGAAGGGCGAGATCCTCGAGCTGAAAAACACGATCAACATCATGGTCGATCAGCTGTCGGCATTCTCGTCAGAAGTAACGCGTGTCGCCAAGGAAGTGGGAACAGAAGGAAATCTTGGCGGGCAGGCAGAAGTGCCAGGCGTTGCCGGAACGTGGAAGGACCTCACCGACAACGTGAACACACTCGCCGGAAACCTGACGAGCCAGATCAGAAACATCGCGCTCGTCACGACTGCCGTTGCAAACGGAGACTTGTCGCAGAAGATCACCGTCGAAGTGCGCGGCGAAATTCTGGAGCTCAAGACCACGATCAACGCCATGGTGGATTCGCTCCGACTGTTCGCAGACGAAGTAACCCGTGTGGCAAAGGAAGTGGGTACGGAAGGAAAGCTTGGCGGTCAGGCGGAAGTGACAGGCGCGGCAGGAACCTGGAGAGCGCTCACAGACAACGTGAACGCGATGGCGAACAGCCTCACGCTTCAGGTGCGAGCAATCGCCGACGTCGCAACGGCTGTAACGCGCGGAGATCTTTCGGGTCAGATCACGGTTGAAACGCAAGGCGAGCTCGACGAGCTCAAGAGCAACCTCAACCAGATGATCGCGAACCTGAAGGACACGACAGAGAAGAACACCGAGCAGGACTGGTTGAAGACCAACCTCGCAAAGTTCTCGAGGATGATGCAGGGCCAGAAGGATCTCGAGGCGGTGTCGAAGCTCATCATGTCCGAGCTCACCCCACTCGTGTCGGCGAACTACGGCGCGTTCTACATAATGGAAAACGACGGCGCTCCAGTCCTCAAGCTCATCGCGAGCTATGCCTACAAGGAACGGAAGCATGTCGCCAACCGCTTCCATCTCGGCGAAGGCCTCGTCGGCCAGGCTGCGTTGGAAAAGAAGCCGATTCTCCTGACCAGCGTTCCAGACGATTACATCCGCATCACGTCCGGCCTCGGCGATGCGGCACCACGCAACGTCCTCGTTCTGCCAATACTGTTCGAGGGCGAGGTCAAGGCTGTCGTCGAGCTCGCGTCGTTCCTGCCATTCAGCCAGATCCACCAGATCTTCCTCGACCAGCTGGCAGAGAGCGTGGGCGTAGTGCTCAACATGATCTCGGCCAACATGCGCACGAGCGAGCTGCTTGAGCAGTCACAGCAGCTCACGCAGGAGCTGCAGAGCCAGTCGCAGGAGCTCAAGCAGCAACAGGAAGAGCTCAAGAAGTCGAACTCCGAGCTCGAAGCGCAGACGAAATCATTGCGCAGCTCGGAAGAACTGCTGCGCGATCAACAGGTCGAGCTGCAGCAGGTCAATGAAGAGCTGGAAGAAAAAGCGTCGTTGCTCGCAGAGCAGAATCGAAAGGTCGAGCAGAAGAACGACGAGGTTGAAGCCGCGCGTCTCGCTCTCGAAGAGAAGGCCGAACAACTCGCACTGAGCTCCAAGTACAAGTCGGAATTCCTCGCGAACATGTCGCACGAGCTGCGCACGCCGCTCAACAGCCTGCTGATCCTGTCAAAGCTGTTGACCGACAACAAGGATCAGAATCTGTCGCCGAAGCAGGTTGAGTACGCGCAGACGATTTACTCGTCGGGCAGCGACCTGCTCTCGCTGATCAACGACGTTCTCGACGTTTCGAAAGTCGAGGCCGGTAAAATGGAGATTACTCCGACCGATGTCTCGATCGAAGAAGTGAATGGCTCATTGCAGAGGAGCTTCACTCCGGTCGCTGAACAGAAGGGTTTGAAATTCATGGTCGAGGTTCTTCCCGACGTTCCGAAGACGATGTTCACAGACGGACAACGTGTGGAGCAGGTTCTGAAGAATCTCCTCTCGAACGCGTTCAAGTTCACCCCTGAAGGAACCGTGACACTCACGGTCAGGAAGGCGGAAGCCAATCGCCGGTTCCTGAACTCGGCGCTCAACTCCGCCGGAGGGGTTGTTGCTTTTGCAGTGGCAGACACAGGCGTTGGCATACCGCAGGACAAACAGCGGCTCATCTTCGAGGCGTTCCAGCAGGCGGATGGCACCACGAGCCGAAAGTTCGGTGGCACTGGACTCGGTCTCACGATTAGCCGCGAGCTCGCGAGGTTGCTCGGCGGCGAGATTCGAGTTGAAAGCACGCCCGACAACGGAAGCACATTCACGCTGTTCCTGCCACTGCGATACAAGGAGCCTGCTCCAGATTTATCACGGGGCACGAGCATGATGACCAACATCGTCGACGCTCCATCCATCCCCCGGGTGAGCCCGAATCCGACGTGGCGAGCGACACCGGCGCGAGCAACACCTGCTCAGCGCACCTCTGTGCCGGAACGCAGGGCTCAGCAGTACATGGTAGAAGACGATCACGAGAGCGTGAACCTCGGCGATCGAACGGTGCTCGTCATCGAGAACGATGCGAATTTCGCAAAAGTTCTCCTTGGGATGGCACGGGAAAAGGGATTCAAGGGAATTGTCTGCCTGGACGGTGACAGTGGTCTTGCCGCTGCGCACGAATACCGTCCGGATGCAATCACTCTCGACATCGACATGCCGGGTCTCGACGGATGGAAAGTCCTTGAACGTCTGAAGCATCACCCGAACACGCGGCACATTCCCGTTCACATCATCAGCGGCGTCGAGCGACGGCAGCAGGGCCTCAAGCTCGGCGCGATGGCGTACCTCGCCAAGCCCGTGAGCAAGGATGCACTCGACGATGCGTTCGCGCGTATTGCGACGTTCATCGACGATGTTCCCAAGCACCTTCTCGTCGTGGAAGACGATGAGGGGCAGCGAAAGGCTATCGTCGAGCTGATCGCGCACGAAGATGTCGAGATCACCGCCGTAGATTCGGCTGAAAACGCGATGAAGGAGCTGGCGTCCGACAAACACTACGACTGCGTTGTACTCGACCTCGGACTCCACGACATGAGTGGCTTCGATTTCCTCGAGAAAGTGAAGTCGGATCCGAGCAAGGTGGATCTTCCGATAATCGTTTACACGGGCAAGGAGCTAACGTCCGCGGAAGAGACGCGGGTCAAGAAAT
>JBDUEH010000239.1:0-4484 GCA_040002555.1 Gemmatimonadales bacterium
GCATGCCGGTGGCCTCGATCAGCCTGTCCGCGAGCGTGGACTTGCCGTGATCGATATGCGCGACGATGCAGAAATTTCTTATGTGATCGAGATTCAATGCAGGTTTCTATGCAGGTTGGGTAACAACCTTCAAATATAACCGAGGCTAGCGAGGCTCCGGCTCGATCAGATTATGCAGTAGACCGCAGAGTACTCAGACCGAAGTACCAGCAATAAAAGAGGCGCCGCTTTGCCGCGGCGCCTCCTAGTAATGAAAATGTCTCAGCCTAGTTCTCGTGGTCTTTCTCGGCAGGCGTAGCTGTTGGTCTCGGGGCCGGCTCCGAACGCTGCACCGGCTGGGCTCTGGGCTCATTTCGAACTTCAACTCTCGGCTGAGCAATCGGCTCGTGCCGCGGCTCGGCTCGCTGCTGTTCCACACGCGGCTGTTCAACGCGCGGCTCCGCGCGCATCACAGGTACTCTGTCAGGCTGACGCTGCACTGGGTCAGCGCGAACGGGTGACGCGTAGACTCGCGGCGCATTGCCGATTGGTCGCGTATCTACGTTTGTGACGGAGCGATCACGCGGCGTCACCTGTCGCGCGAGGCGATCGCGATGGGCTGCGAGCGCTGCTTGTTCCGCTGTGTTGTTCGCGGGAAAGCGTCCTTCGGTCGTTGGCTGGAGCTCCCTTGGACCGTCTACAATCGGATCGCCGGTTACCGGGCGAATGTGCTTGCCGGCGTAGTTGCGGCCCGACGGTTGGCCCTGGTTCGGCGTGTTCGGGTGCGAAACCACGATCGGCCCGTAGTAGTCGGAATACGCAGACCGGCAGTACGACGTGTAACGAAAGCCAAAAGCTGACACGCAATCACCGTAATAGTCGTCGAACGTGTGATACCCGTAGCGCGACGCGTAACGGCTGCGAGCGCCCGAGTTGTACACATCGTAAGACACGTAGTCCATCGAATAGTCGGAATTTGACAGCGTGCGATCGACGAAGCGGCGAACTATCTCGAACGGATCGCCGTAGCGCCCATCATTGGCTAGTCGTGCGACGCTCCACTCGCCGCCCTGGCTGAAGTAGGTGAAGTCGAACTTGTCATACGACGCGATCGCGAAGACGAAGCCCATCCCCTGCGACTCGAACACTTCGAACCGGCTGTCTCCCGAATAGTAGGGAACGCGGTCGTTAACCAGCTGCGCCTTCTGGTAACGTTGCTGGTCGCGCGGCCGCTGCGGATAGAGCACCCTGAGCTGTCCGTCAGAGTTGATCCGCACGATCGTCACGTAAGCGCCCGGCTCCGTGACAAAATGCGGGGCAATCCGATCGCCAAGATGATAGTCGACCTGGTCGAGCCAGAGATCTACCTGCGGCGCGTTATCCGCCTGCCGAACGTCATAGATACGCGGTTGGGCGGTCTGAGCGGCGAGTGGGGAGGCCAGTACGCTAAGCAGCGCGGCAGATGCGGTTGCGACGACGATTCTCATACGAGCTCCAGGGTTGGGCGGATAGCTACCCCGCGCCATACCAGTACTATAGTTTGCGGTCGATGGCATTGCCAGCACTTCTAGAGGCGATCCAGGCGGTTCCCGAATTCGGGCAGCTAGTCTCGGCACTTCCTCCGCTACATAGCCGGTTACACGCTTCCGGCCTCCCAGGTTCCAGCGACGCCGTCGTTGTCGCCGCGCTCGCGCATGCCAGTCCCGGCAGGTTTTTCGTGGTTGTGGCCGAGAGTGTCGCAGGCGCCGAGCGCTGGCTCGCGGACCTCGAGTCGCTCGGTGACGCAGGGTTTGTTGCGTTCTATCCGCCTCGCGAAGGCTTCGGTGAAGTCGAGCCCCACGCTGAAGTGGCTGGTGAGCGGGTTGAGACTCTCGAGCGCATAGGCCGTGGTGCCGTTTCCGTCCTTCTGACCACGGCCCGCGCCCTGCTCGAGAAAACTCAGCTGCCTCGCGCACTCGCCCAAACCCGCCTCGAGCTCAGGAAGGGGGACTCCCGCCGGCCGGAAGCGCTCGCCGCCCACCTCGAATCGATCGGATTCGAGCGGGTTCAGATGGTTGACGACGTTGCGCAGTTCAGCATGCGCGGCGGAATCTTCGACATCTACAGCTTCGGAATGGCCGAGCCGGTCCGGCTCGAGTTCTGGGGCGACGAGATTTCAGAACTGCGTCACTTCGATCTCGCCTCGCAACGCTCGACGCGTGATGCGGAACTTGCGCTCATCCTTCCTGTTGACGGCCAGATTGGCGGAACGTCCGACGAAACCGAACGTGTCTCGATCTCCGCGCTCTTCACGCCGGACACGATTCTTGTTGTCCCCGACGACACTCGTGTGGCACCGGAGCTAAGGCGCACGTGGGAAGAGGCAAAGCATCACATCGACCTTGCCCGCCGCCGTGGCGAGGACACGCCAGACCGGGGCGAGCTCTATACAACCCCTGATGAATCGATTGCCGCGCTTTCATCCCTCGGCATCATCGAACTCTTCTCCGGTCCGGTAGACAGGTCCAGAACAGAATTCACTCTGGAAGGCAGCGATCCCCTTTTGTTCGTCTTTCCAGTCGTTGAGCCGGAGCCGATCGCTCGCGACATGAAACGGCTGCGCGAAGTAGTGTCGGACGGAGTTCCGACTCTCATACTTTGCGACAACGGTGGGCAAGCCGAGCGTCTGGACGAACTCCTTGGCGAACGCGGTGCACGCGCAACGCTGGCAATCGGGGTTCTTCATGGCGGATTCATTATCCCGCCGTGGGGATATCAATTCAGCGGTCTTCGCGTCCTTACAGATCACGAAATCTTCCGTCGTGAGCGCCGCATACGCCGCGCGCGAAAGTACACGACCGGCACGTCCATCGAGTCGCTCACCGCGCTTACGCCCGGCGACTACGTCGTTCATCTCGAGCATGGCGTCGGGATCTACCGCGGAATGGAGAAGGTATTCGTCCGCGAAAGCACTGTCGAAGTTGCGGTGATCGAGTACGAAGGCGGATCGCGATTGAACGTTCCGCTCTATCGCATCGATCAGATCGAGCGGTTCAGGTCGGCATCGGACATTTCCGCCGACAATCCGCCGCCGCGTCTGCACACCCTTGGCGGAAAGCGCTGGGGACAGCAGCGCGATCGCACGAAGGCCGCAATTCAGGAAATGACTGTCGAGCTTCTCGATCTCTATGCCCGCCGACGGGTCGCAACCCGCGCTCCGCACGTGCCCGACACGCCGTGGCAGCGGCAGCTCGAGTCGTCGTTCCTGTTCGAGGACACGCCTGACCAGCGCACCGCCACGTCTGATGTAAAAGGCGACATGGAGAAGTCGCGCCCGATGGACCGCCTGCTTGTCGGCGACGTTGGGTACGGCAAGACCGAGATCGCGGTGCGCGCCGCGTTCAAGGCGGTTCAGTCCGGACGCCAGGTTGCCGTGCTCGTTCCTACCACGATTCTGGCCGAGCAGCATGCAAGGACGTTCGGCGACCGGCTCGCCGATTTTCCTGTCAGCGTTCGCACCATGAGCCGATTCGAGACGCCCAAACAACAGCTCGAAGTAGTTGCGGACCTCGCCGATGGAAAAATCGATGTCGTCATCGGCACTCACCGGCTGCTCAGCAAGGACGTGAAGTTCAGGAACCTCGGTCTCATCATCGTCGATGAAGAGCATAGGTTCGGAGTCAAGCATAAGGAGAGACTGAAACAGCTCAAGCTCGATACCGACGTGCTTACGCTCACAGCGACGCCAATTCCTCGCACGCTGCATTTATCACTCGCGGGAATGCGCGACATGACGTTGATGCAGACTCCGCCGCGAGATCGTTCCCCCGTTCTCACCTTCGTTGAGCCGTGGGACGAAGGACTCATCGAAGAGGGCATCAGCCGCGAGCTCGATCGCGGAGGTCAGGTTTTCTTCGTCCACAATCGCGTCGAGACGATCGATTCAATCGCCGAGCGCATCGCGAAGATTGCCCCGCGGGCGCGAATTGGAGTTGGGCACGGACAAATGCGTGAACGCGATCTCGAAGAAGTGATGCGGAAGTTCGTCGATGGCGAGACCGATGTTCTCGTCTCGACGATGATCGTCGAATCGGGGCTCGACGTGCCCAACGCCAACACGATGTTCGTTGACAAGGCGAATCACTTTGGTCTCGCGCAACTCTACCAGCTTCGCGGACGCGTCGGCCGATCGCACCGCCGCGCGAACTGCTATCTGCTCGTTCCGGACACGGACATAGATGAGGATGCAAACCGTCGTTTAAAAATCCTCGAGCATCACACTGAGCTTGGCGCAGGATATCGAATCGCGCTGAAGGACCTCGAGCTTCGGGGTGCAGGGAATCTTCTCGGCCCCGAGCAATCGGGTTTCGTCACGGCGGTGGGGTTCGACATGTATCTCCGGATGCTCGATGAGACCGTCACCCGGGTCATGCGCGGCGACACGGCACCCCGTCTTGCTCCGTCGGACGTTACGGTTGACCTGCCGTCGTACCTGCCCGATGACTACGTCACGAGCCAGGACGCAA
>JBDUEH010000240.1:0-4460 GCA_040002555.1 Gemmatimonadales bacterium
GGTGGGATTCGGTTTACACCGCCGGCGGGGATGCCGGGTCCGCCAACTGTTCGATTTGAGCTTCGAAAAGTGAAGTAGAGGCTTTGCCCGCTTTTACCTCTTGACTCAGAACCAGAAATAGGTAACCTTTCGGTTACCTATTTCTACGCCTTGCGAATGCACCGAGCCACCGCTCACTCCGATGTCTTTAGCGCCGTAGCCGACCCCACCCGGCGAGCGATCCTCGATCGTCTTCGGAGGGGCGCCGCGCCGGTAAGCGAACTCGCGTCGGGATTTCGGGTCAGCCGCCCAGCTATCTCGAAGCACCTGCGTGTACTGCGAACCGCGCGCCTCGTTCGCGAGAGGAAGGTCGGTCGCCAGCGCATCTACCAGCTCGCGCCTGAACGGCTCCAGGAAGTCGCGAAATGGGCGGAGGAGTACCGCGTGTTCTGGCAGCAAAACATCACGCGCCTCAAACATCACCTCGAACAAAAATCGGAGGAAAGCGAATCATGACAGCAGCCGTCCAGGAGTTCTCAGGTACCGGAGTCAATGCAACGGCAGACGTCGACAAGGGCTTGGTGAGAGTCGTCGCCGACATCGCCGCGAAGCCCGAAGCAGTCTTTCACGCGCTTACCGATCCGACCGAGCTCGAGGCGTGGTGGGGAGCAGAAGGCATCTACAGGACCGAACGGTGGTCAGTCGATCTGCGTCCGGGCGGAAAGTGGATGAGCTACATCATGATGAAAGAGGGCGATGCAACGATGACGGACCGTGACGAGCCGCAGCAGCAGGTTGGCGGCGAGTACATAACGGTCGATCCACCGCATCTCCTCGAGTACACATGGTCGCCGAGTTGGGATGGTTTCGCCGTAACGAAAGTTCGGTGTGAGATCGAGCCGACTGCCACCGGTTCGCGGTTGACTTTGATTCACAGCGGATTCGGTGACAACGCGAAGAACACCAGCGGTCACGCAGAAGGTTGGGTCCGCGTCCTTGGATGGTTCATCAAATATCTCGGCGGTGCCAAATAACTGGACTTAGGGTCCGCATTTGTCCTGAATCGTCAGTACTCGGCTAGTGAGGCGTATCGAACTTCTGGCTCTTCAACAGCGGCGAAACCGCAACAGGACTGGCCTGATCCGCGAGTAGTTTCGTCACGAAGCGCTGTCCTTCTCCGACGCGCTCCATTTCGATCGCCATGGCATCGATCGCTCTTTCTATTCTGTCGAGCCTGGCGTCAGCGATTTCATCCCTCTCCGGCGAGCGGCTCATGGCGGCCATTTTTTCGCGGTGCCTCTGAAAAAAGATCTGGCTTAGGAACGCAAATGGAATTGCAACAAGGAGAACCACGAAAAGCATTTTCTCAGGGTACATCGCTACCTCGGTCGGTCATAACTAATAAACGGCGTCGCGAGGCTGAGAGTTTCGGGCGACTAGTCAGCTGACGATCAGGATGGTTTCATCCGCACTGCCCGAACCCGGAAGCGCTGGACGGCGTGCGTGCGCCGACCCGCCAAACAAAGCCTGTGACCGGAGGCTCCCTGCCACAGCTTCCAGCGCACGATTCATCTCGTCACGGGCTTTGTTCACGGCCGAACGATACGAGAGTCTGTATCCACCGAACGCAGCGAGCGCGCCGGCAGCTCCGAGTGCCAGAACAGGAAGCCCTACAGTCACAAGCGTGACCCCGAGCAGCAGCTTGGTTCCAAGGCCCACTCCAATTGCGCCGCCAACGCCGCCACCTATGACGCCCGAAGCGGCAGAGGACCACGTCGCGGCGTTCACGTTCCGCCGAACGCCAGGACGAAGGTCGGCATACATCGTGACCTCGGTCGATGATGGTGCACCGGGCGCTGACCGCAGTGTGACTTGCACCTGTTTAGCTTCGAGCTGATGCCGTAACCCGAGCCACGAGAAATTCATTCCGTAAGTCATCCCCATTCCTCCCGCAGCAGGCAGATCGAAAACAAGAACACCGCCGTCGAGTGGGTGGCCGCCAACGAGATCCTTTGGCGTGAGATCCCACGGCGACTGCTGAAGCACGAGTCCGAGCGCCTGGAGAACGCGATGCGGCGGCCCCGCAATAATCTGCGTGACTGCGCAACTCCGTTCTTGCCTGCCAAGGACCGCGTTAGCGTGTCTCTCCTGCCAGTTGACTCCGTCCAGCCTCGAAAGTCTTTCGGACCCTTCGGACGGTAGCTCGGCAAGAGCCAACGCCACGAACTGCTCCGAGATTCCTGCTTCTACTGCTGCTGCCTGAACATGACGAAGTCGATAGCCGCCCACTGGCAGGCCGACCGCCTCATGTTCCGCAGATGCACTGGAAGCAAGAGATGGTGTCATTCTCGACGCGTCGAGCCGTTGTAACGCGTCTGCCTGAAGCTGCGCAGCACGACGCCAGAGAAGAGCAGCCTGACCCTCGGACAGCATCATGTCGGCACCGCTTTCTCGCGCGGCCTGCTCCGATTTAGCCGCGGCCAGGGCGTCGTCGAGTGCCTCCGCGAAATCTTCGCCGGACGGATATCTGTCGTTCGGATTTTTTGCGAGTGAACGGTCGATCACCGAAGCAAGACTCTCCGGCACCGACGGGGCGACCGATGCAAGCGGTGGAGCGTCCTTCGTCACGTGCGCAACGAGTATCGCCGAGGCCGAATCCGAGTCGAACGGAAATACGCCGCTCATGATGCAGTAACCCACGACTCCGAGAGCATACAAGTCGCTGCGCCCGTCGAGAAATCTCCGGCAGCCTGTTCCGGGCTCATGTAGTGAACGGTGCCGAGCACGTTTCCGGTGACGGTCAGGCCCTCCTGTCTCTTGTCGCGCGCAATTCCGAAATCCGTCATCAGCGCCCGGCCCGATCCACGATCGATGAGAATGTTCTCCGGCTTCACATCGCGATGAATCACGCCTCGCGCATGTGCGTATGCGAGTGCCCAGGCGACCTCCCTCAGGT
This sequence comes from Gemmatimonadales bacterium, assembly GCA_040002555.1. Taxonomy (GTDB): domain Bacteria; phylum Gemmatimonadota; class Gemmatimonadetes; order Gemmatimonadales; family Gemmatimonadaceae; genus UBA4720. Next base: position 2,936 of record JBDUEH010000240.1, read on the forward strand.
AGCGTACCGCGTCCGCCGCAGGCAACGGACCGCGGGCGCTCAGTCGCTGCGCGAGACTCTCTCCCTCGATGAAACCCATGGCAAAGAAGGCATGGCCACCGATTTCTTCGGCGTGATAAATCGGGACGATATTCGGGTGAGAGAGGTGTGCAGCGGTGCGTGCCTCACGTAGAAATCTCTCTCTCGTATCGGGGTTTTCGGCGAGGTCTGCCGGAAGCACCTTGAGACTACTTGCCTGTCGAGCGTAATGTCGCGGGCCAGGTACACGATTCCCATGCCGCCGCGGCCGAGCTCGCGCTCGATCGTGTACCGCTTGGACAACGCCGCCGCGAGCTCTGCGGCGTCCTGATCCGTCTGATCGCGCATGGCCGAAAATCTAATTCGACGGTGGGCATATCGGGTGGATCGTGCGACCCACGCCTATGCAGTGACGATGCCGTTACGTCGAGCCAGGCTTATAGGTGAGGTGGGTGATCCGACTCCATCAGGCCGGCGTAGCCGCCAGAGTATCGCGAAAGACCTCGAGTGCGAGCTCGACCTTCCCAAACGGCGCAGACACTTGCACTCCCTGCACTGATGGGCGAACACGATCGAGCATCTCGCGAGCGATAGCGATTCCTTCCTGAACGCCATGCTCTTTCGACTTGTCATTCGCACGTCTCATGCGGTCGATCACATGCTGGGGAACTGTCACCCCCGGCACCTCATTCGCGAGAAACTCGGCGTTTCTGACTGAAACGAGCGGCCAGATTCCAGCAATGATCGGAATGCGATTGCCATCCAGCTTCGCCAGGAACGCTTCGAGTTGCTCGACGTCGAACACCGGTTGCGTGATGGCGTACTCCGCTCCCGCTTCCACTTTCCAGGTGAAACGCTTCAGCTCGTGCTCGAGATCGATCGCTCCCGGATTAACACCAACTCCAATTGCAAAGCCCGTCGGTGCACCGATCGCGTTACCGCCGGGATCAAGACCGTGGTTGAGCTTGTTGACGAGGTTTGTAAGTCCAATCGCGTCAATGTCGAACACCGCGGTCGCATTGGGATAAGGACCCATCTTCGGCGGATCGCCAGTGATGATGAGCATGTTCTTGAGTCCAATCGCCGCTGCACCGAGCAGATCGGAAAGCATGCCGAGTAGGTTGCGGTCGCGGCAGCAGTAATGCGTGACCGTTTCGATGCCTACCTGCTGTTCGATCAACAGACTCGTGAGCAACGCACCCATCCGGCTCTGCGCGCGTGGTCCGTCAGGAACGTTGACGGCGTCGACGCCGGCATCCTTTAGCGACTGGGTGTCGCGAAGCATCTTGGACGCATCGACACCGCGCGGCGGAACGATCTCAACACTCGTTACAAACTCGCCATGCGCAATCCTGCCGGCGAACTTCGATCGCTCACCGAATGGAATCGGCTCGATACCCTTATCCTCGAGCACGACTGCTGGAAATTCATCCGACCGCTGTACGCGACGCGGCACCCGCGCCTGACGGGGTGACAGCGGACGAATGCCTTCGACCATCGCCTCGAT
>JBDUEH010000241.1:0-4444 GCA_040002555.1 Gemmatimonadales bacterium
GCGCATCAGGTAATTGGCTGCTGCCGAAACCATTCCACGAAACGTCGTATGCCTTCTTTCATCGGCGTCCGCGGATCATAGCCAAGTAGCGAGCGAGCTTTATCGACGCTTGCGAATGTGCGCTGAACATCGCCGGGCTGTGATGGCAGACGATCCAGCGTAGCGGGAACGCCGAGTTCTACTGAAAGCAGATCCACGAGATGGGCCAGTGAGGTGGTGGTGCTCTCTCCCAGATTGACGTTCTCGAACGCGCCGGGATCGGCCGCATTAGCCCACGACAAGGCAGCCTCGATTCCATCGACGATGTCGTCAACGTAGGTGTAGTCACGCTCGGTCTCACCGTTGCCGAAGAACGGAATTGGTTTCCCCGCTGACATCAGTCTCGCGAACTTGTGAATCGCGAGATCTGGACGCTGTCTCGGTCCGTAAACCGTGAAGAGCCGTAGGCAGACAACGCTTAATCCGTAGAGATGAGCGTAGGTGTAACACAGGAGCTCCCCAGCGCGCTTCGTTGCCGCATAGGGGGAGATCGGACTAGCCGCTGGCACGTCCTCGGCGAATGGAACAGGGGTTGAATCACCGTAGACACTGGAGCTGGATCCCATCACAAACGGTCTGACCCCTCGACGCCGGGCGACCTCGAGCATCGAGACCGTTCCCTCGACGTTCGTACGGACGTAATCGTCGGGCCGCTCGAGTGACGGTCTAACGCCGGCGCGCGCGGCGAGATGGATGATCGCATCGATCTTTTCTTCGCCGATTCCCTCTTCGACCGCATCGCGATCGCAGATATCGGCGATGACGAGTCGCACGCAGCCGGAAGCGAGTACCGTCTCGAGATTTCGATGCTTGATCGCTGGATCGTAAAACGGATCGAATGAATCGACAATTACGATCGAGTGACCGCGACTTAACAATCGTTCGCAAACGTGGCTGCCGATGAATCCCGCCCCGCCCGTGACAAGAACGCTCATGTCAGACCGCGCGTGCGAAGTGTCCGCGCGTGAATTCCTTGCCAACCACTTCGCGTGGCGACCAGCCTGGCGGCGGTCCATCGCTCACGAGCGAATCGAGCAGCACGCGATAGCCGGAAGTAATTCGAGCGACATCGTCGGTTCGCGTATTGAACAGCAAACGATATCCGCGAATGCCCCCTCGCCAAAGTCGCGGAATGAATTCGGATGCTTCGATCGGTCGTGAATGCAGCAAACGGTTTCGGCATGCGCTGTCGGTTGCAACTGCAAATGCGTATCCCGCTGGGTCGATGATCTCGACGTCCGCGTGATCGCGCACGCAGAGATCGCGACAAGTGGTCGGCTCGCGATTGAAGGCAGCGGAAAGCACACAGTGCTCTATCGTCATTCCTTCAGGGCGCCCATAAACGACCGCGTCGAATCCCGAGCCTTTCCATGGTTTCGAGACTGCAAGCATTTCTTCAGTTGTCAGCTCGACCGACAATACGATGCGCGACGCTCCCAGCGAAAAAATTTCCGCGGCAGCGTGCTGGTTGAAACAATTCACCGCGTAGTCGGCGGTGACACTTCGGCCCTGGTGCGAAAGTTCGGATACAAGTCCGACATGTCCGGTGGACAACGGCAAGCCGAGGTCGAGCCACTTGTTGAGTGTCTTTCGCTCAGCAGGCCGGACAATGGTCGGAAGTCGGATGCTCAACCGGACTCCAGCGTCCGAGAGTTCGCTCACAAGCGTGCGAACTCGCGTGACCGGAGGCATCGGATGTCGCAGGAACGGATCGAGAGTAATCTCGGTGGCGCCGCTTGCCGCAGCTTTTCTTGCGTCGTCGAGTGAGAATGTCTCCGCCACCAGTCCGAATTCGCCGGAGTTCTCCTTCGCCAACGTTGGAACGCTATTCACAGCCAGGGCGATTCGCTCCAACCGCTGATTGCTCGATCCCTCTTCAGCCCAGGTCAGGCGCCTCTCGATGTCTTCGGTCGCCTTTTGCCGTAACCGGTTCAGTTCACTGACCGGAATGAAGAGACCCTCCGCGAGGGCCGAAATATCGACTGAGCCAAGCGAGAATCTTGTTTCGCCAAGTCGTCCCAGTTGATCGCGCAACTGACGTTCGTCGAGCGAGCGCTTCTGAGCGGGCGTCAACGCCACATCGCTTTTCATCGTCACTGAATCAGCGCCAGCAGTGAACACGAGCTTGAGCGGATTTCCTGGCGATCCAAACGCACGGACGTCGAGTCGGGTGCGCGAACGATCCACCGGTAGCGTCACGTCTGCGAAGCTCGATCTCGCCGAGCCCATGAGTGTAGCGTCGAAGCTGCGAACGACTTTGGAATTATCGGCGATTTTTCGGTAAGTGCGAATCGCCTGTCGCACGACATCCCCGTCGCGAAGGGTTCGGATCCGGTCGATCGTGAAACCGATTGTCTCTGTCCCATTACCTTCGGGCGCCTCGAACGCTATGCCATCGCCGACGACCAAAGGAGATGAGACTTCGACGATCACCTCGTAACCTTCAGTGCCCACAACGGAACCAAGCTCCGCCCCACGATTGTCGGGATGCGACCGTGTGACGTAGTCACGGCCGGCCCTTCCCTGATACATCCCTGGAGTGAACCCACGACTGAATATTTGAACTAGCTCCTGCACGTGTTCCGGTGGCATCTCGGCATTTTCGCCCTGGGCAATCCTGTCGAGCGCCTCGCGATAGTTCTTTGTTACGACTGCAACATATTCCGGCTTCTTTTTTCTTCCCTCGACTTTCAGGCAGCCGATCCCTGCTTCGGAGATTTCCGTGAGGCTGTCGTAGGCGCCAAGGTCGCGGGCCGAAATCAGATAACCGGTGTCGAGTGTCTCGCCGCTCTCTGTATCGCGAAGCGTATAGTCCTTTCGGCACGACTGCGCACACGAACCACGGTTAGCGCTTCGTTCCGAGATCATCCCCGACATGTAGCATTGTCCCGAGTACGCAATGCATAGGGCACCATGGATGAACGTTTCGAGCCCAAGGTCAGGCACGGCGTTACGGATCTCACGGATGTCCTCGAGCGTGTTCTCGCGGGCAAGGACGACTCGATCAACGCCAAGCTGCTTCATCACTGCAGCGCCGGCAGAATCGTGCACCGTCATCTGCGTGGAGCCGTGGATCTCGAAACCTGGATACACGGCCTGAATCAGTCGGACGATACCAATATCCTGAACGATTGCCGCATCGATGCCACAATCGATCGCTTCACCGAGGAACGAAATAGCGGTTTCGAGCTCGGCGGGTTTTACGAGCGTGTTGAGCGTCAGGTAAATCCGGGTTCCGCGCGAATGTGCGAGACGACAGGCAATCTCCACCTCATCCAACGTCAACTGCGCACCCTCGTCGCGCGCGTTGAATTTCTCGGCGCCGAGGTACACGGCGTCGGCCCCGTTGGCCACGGCGGCACGGACGGCGTCGAGCGATCCAGCCGGAGCGAGCAGCTCAGGAATAGAGTGGGTTTTCGGCACTTCTGAATCTAGCGCCGAGCGACCGAGGCCCGCACTCAGACGCCGATATGCGCTCGGTAAAGATCCTGAATGCGGCTGGTCAACGGTCCCGGCGTGCCGTCGCCAACAGGTCGTCCGTTGAGTGTAGTCAGAGGAACCACTTCGGTCGTTGTCCCGGTAATGAAGAGTTCATCTGCCGCGTTGACTTCGTCTTCACTTAGCGGTTCGAGCCGGACGGATATCCCGGCACGTTCGGCCGCTTCGATAACAAGTTCTCGCGTGATGCCCGGCAGAATGAGATTGGAAAGCGGCGCAGTTCTTACTTCATCGTTCACTACTCCGAAGAAACTTGTGTGAGTTCCTTCGAGCGCGATCCCGTCTCTGATAAGGATGGCTTCGAACGCACCGGCGTCCTTTGCCTCCTGGTTCGCCATGCAGTTCGCGATCAGCGAGATCGTCTTGATGTCGCAGCGCGACCAGCGCAAATCAGGCCGAGTGATTGCACCGACTCCCGTCGCGAGGTTGCCCATGGTCGGGAACGTCGCCGCGTACGCATAGACCGTCGGACGCGGACGGGGCTTTGGGAACGCGTGGCTACGCGGCGCGACACCGCGGGTGACCTGGAGATAGATCATCGACTTGCCGGACTCAGCAAACCCGTTTCGTTCGAGCAATTCCTGAAAAACCGTTTCGAGAGGATCCGCTACGGTCGGATCTATCCTGGCTTCGTCGAGACTGCGGCGCAGGCGGTCCATGTGCCGGTCGAGCGCGATGAATCTCCCGTCGTAGGCGGCAGCGACTTCGTAGATCCCGTCGCCCAGCAGGAAGCCGCGATCATCTGGTGAAACGCTTACGTTGTCTTTTTCGACATAGCGACCGTCGAAATAAACGATCGGCGCGGTCGAGGTGGCTGAGGCGGCCTGAGGAATCGGAGCTTCAGCGGTCTGTGTTGGTGTCATCTCTGCTCCGGCTTTTGTCAAAGAAACGAAGTAGGACTGCAATT
>JBDUEH010000242.1:0-4431 GCA_040002555.1 Gemmatimonadales bacterium
CCAGGACAACGGTTTTTCGCGAACATCTTGGCCGCCGAGCTCGAGCAGATCGTAGGCGAGAATCACGACGGGAACTTCGGTGCGAATTTTTGCGCTGACATTCTTGCGGCCGATCCGTCGTTGAAGCTGAGCGAATGGAAGTGGACGACCGTCGCGCCACGGAAGGATCTCACCGTCTATCACGGTTCCATCAGGCAGCCACTCGGATGCCTCGATCAATTCGGGAAAGCGGTCAGTGATGAGATCATCGCCGCGTGACCAGAGATACGATTTGCCCTGTCTTCGAATGAGCTGCGATCGAATGCCGTCCCACTTCCATTCGGCCTGCCATTCGTTGGCCTCTCCGAGTGACTCGAGTTCCCCTTCGAGCGGATACGCGAGGTAAAACGGATAGGGGCTCGATTGGGCGGGAGCCTCATTGCCTGGCAAGACCAGGCTTTCGTAAGCGTTCGGTGTCGGTCGCCAGTCTCCAGCGAGACGATGTGAGATCGTAGCTTCTGGAACGTCGCTCGCCTTAGAAAGAGCGCGAACGAGAAGCGATTGCGACACGCCGACGCGAAAACTCCCCGTTATGAGCTTGTTCCAGACGAATCGTTCCATTCCGCCAAGCGATCGCCACGCGTCGAGTACGATTCGCCGCTGGTCTTCTTCGATCGCCTTTCCGATCGCGAGAAGTCGTTGCTCAACCCAGACATGAAGCGGATCGTCGCTCGACTCGTCGCTGTCCGGCAGCAACAACGCGATGGTTTCGGCCAGGTCGCCAACTGCGTGATACGACTCTTCGAACAGCCAGTCGCTGACGCCTGACTCTTCCATCGCCCAACCCGCGAGCCGTCTCACGGGAACCAGTCGCTTTGGGCGAAGTCCCATCAGGAAGTAGACGGCCCACGCCGCGTCGGCAGGAGCGGCTTCCGTGAAGTACTTGCTCATCGCGCCGACTTTTTCGTTCGTGCGCGTCGTCTCGTCGATCTCGGCGAACATTTGGGCGAAGCGCTTCATACCGGGGGCGTCTCGTCATCGGGTACGAGATCTTCCTCGACCTCACCTTCATCTTGAGCCTCGCCGATCTCTCCTTCCCATTTGCTCGCGAGCGTCTCGGCGTTCAGTCCCCGCTCGCACAGCGCTTTGGCGACAGTGTCGCGATACCCATGCGTCACGAGCACTCTCTCAGCACCGGTTGCGTCGATGGCTGACATCAGCGCCGGCCAATCGACGTGGTCGGAAACTACGAAGCCGCGGTCGACGGATCTGCGACGGCGCGCGCCGCGGACTCGCATCCAGCCTGATGCGAAGGCGGTTGATGCTGCGCCAAATCTTCTCAGCCACGTTGAACCCGCCGCGCTTGGCGGAGCGACGATCATCGCACTGCTCCAATCGTGACCCTTCGACACCGAGCCCGCGTAGGTGGTATCGGGCAGAGCGATTCCTGCGTCGCGATAGTCGCGGTTCAATCGCTCGACGGCACCGTGCGTGTAGAACCGTCCCTGCGGATCGTTCATGAGCCCGGCGAGCAATCGTTGCGCCTTACCCAACGCGTAAGCGAACACGATCGACGCTCGGCCCGATTCGCGATTGGCTCTCCACCAGGTAGTTATGGCCGCGAACGTTTCGGCTTGGGGAGACCACCGGTAAATCGGCAGGCCAAAGGTAGACTCGGTGATGAACGTGTTGCATGCAACCGGTTCGAAGGCCGAGCAAGTCGGATCGGGCTCGGTCTTGTAGTCGCCTGAGACTACCCACGTCTCGCCGCGATATTCGACTCGGATTTGTGCGGATCCGAGTATATGGCCCGCTGGATGGAAGGAAACGGTGACGCCGTTGACGTTTGCAGTTTCGCGCCAGTTGAGCGTCGCTATCGAGGCATTGGGTCCGATGCGAGTACGCAGCACTCGAGCTCCTTCGTCCGCACAGACGTACTCCCGGGATCCCCATTTGGCGTGATCGCCATGGGCGTGCGTGATGAGCGCGCGATCGACCGGCATCCACGGGTCGATGTGGAAGTCGCCGGCTTCGCAGAAAAGGCCGCGGTCAGTGACTGCAAGGAGATCGGTCATTTCGAATCATGAGATTCACTCCGAATATAACCCGAAGCACCACCGATATGGGAGTGCCGGGCAGCCTTCGGGGTCCATCATGGATGCCGCGTCAATCCGTGCACCCAAGCCGTTCTCGCCTATGCCGTACGGCGAACCAACGAGAAGATGAGGTTTCGTTGGAGTTGACAATAATTGTTGCAACAAGTATTGTTAGCGGGTAAGAGGCCGCAGATCGGCCCATGAAACCATAGGAGAACGAAATGTTCAAGCCTTTCCTGACACCCAAGCGAACCGATCTCGGTCTGACGTTCCTGAGAATCGTGACCGGCATCGTCTTTGCCGCCCACGGCTACCAGAAGTTCTTCACGATGGGAATTCCGGGAGTCACCGGATTCTTCACACAGGTCGGCGCGCCCCTACCGCACTTCTCGGCAATCCTCGTCGCTTCCATAGAACTCTTCGGTGGAATCGCACTAATCCTTGGTCTGTTCACCCGTTTGGTAGCAGTTCCCCTGGCCATCGACATGTTGATGGCAATCGTTCTGGTACATTTCAAGAACGGATTGACGGGACCGATGGGAATGGAACTCGTGCTCGTGCTGATGTCAGCGGCAATCGCTTTGGCTGTTGCGGGTCCGGGAGCTCTCGCGCTCGATGCAATTTTCGGCGGGCGCAGAACACCCGCTCACGGCTGACATCATAAGGAGATACGATGGCGACGATCTACGGAATCAAGCCCAAGGGTTACCGGCTTCCCGACGAAACGCACATCGGAAAGGTGCGTCTCCAGGTCGCGGACCTGAATCGGTCGATCTCGTACTACGAGACCGTCATCGGGCTGCGGATCATCAACCGCACCGATGCATCGGCAACGCTCGGCCCGGTCGACGAAGATCGATCACTGATTCAGCTTGACGAGCGGAAGGACGCGCGCGCGGTTTCGCGGCGCGGGCTCCTCGGCCTCTATCACTTCGCGATACTTCTGCCCGACAGACCATCGCTCGGAGCATTTGTCCGACATCTGTCGGAGATCGATGCGTACGCCGGCATGTCGGACCACCTGGTCAGCGAGGCTGTGTACCTCACGGATCCGGACGGCCTCGGAATCGAAGTCTACGCCGACAGGGATCGATCGACATGGATCGCTGTGAACGACCAGATCGAGATGGCTACCAAGCCGCTCGACGTGCAGAACCTTATCGAGGCGGCCGAAGGCAGGGAGTGGAAAGGAATTCCCGCCGGCACGGTGATCGGCCACGTGCACCTATACGTCGGCGACATCGACAAGGCCGCCGATTTTTACCACTCGGGAATCGGGTTCGACAAGATCGTATGGAACTATCCGGGAGCGCTTTTCATGTCGGCCGGCGGCTATCACCATCACATCGGTGTGAATACGTGGGCTCAAGGCGCCCCTCCGGCTACCGATGAGGACGCCCGTCTGCTCGACTGGGAGCTGGTGCTGCCGGATGCGGCCAGGTCCGCCGAAGCGGCGTCAGCTCTCGAGAAAGCGGGCTATGTCGTCGAGCGAGAAGGCGATGTGGTCCGGGCTCGCGACCCGTGGGGAACCGCGGTGCGGTTCCACTCCCACAGCTAGCAAGAGACAGAGTCGGGCGACGACCTATTCGTCGTCGCCTTCGTCGACCCGGTCATCGCTGCCGCGGGCCCGTTCGAGCAGCTCGATCAAGGCGCGCATGTGCTTCTTTTTCATGTGGCGGAGCTGTGATTCATGGACCTCGTTCATGGGGTTGTCGAGCTGGTCAACTAGGTCGTGACCTGCCGTTGTGATTCGCACGTTCACCACGCGGCGATCTTCGACCGACCGGCCACGCTCCACCAGGCCCCGTTTTTCAAGCCTGTCGAGCAGACGAGTAACGTCGGGATCCCTGCTCACGAGGCGATCACCGACTTCATTACATGGCAGTCCGTCCTCTGGCGCTCCCCTAAGAATTCTGAGGATATTGTACTGTGGAGCCGTCAGGTCGAAAGGCTTCAGCACCTCTGAAACACCCTTCCGAAACGATGCGGCTGTCCTCATGACGTTAAGGACAACCTCGTGCTCGAGGCTACCGAAGGGTTTCTGCTGTTTGATTTCTTTCTGAAGGTTGCCGCTCATTTAGTTGTCCTTACGGGGATTATGCAAGATACAACAATTGTCGTTGTTACGGAGAAAAATCTACTGAAAGATGCGGCCACGCGGGCTCCGTTCGAGATCAGGGAGTCGCCTATTCAGGGTAATGGGGCGTTTGCCACCGTAAAAATTCCCGGCGGCATCAGGCTCATCGAATACGCCGGCCAGCGCCTGACACCGGCCGAGTCAGATGCTCGCTATCCCGACGACGAGGCCGGCCGCCACCATACGTACCTCTTCGCTATCGACGAGGATGTGGTCATC
>JBDUEH010000243.1:0-4431 GCA_040002555.1 Gemmatimonadales bacterium
CTTTAAGAATAATCTTCTGGACGTTTAAGTCAACTAATGCGGGCACAACAGTGTCGAGGCGGACACAACAGCTACCGGTAAGATCGAGTAACGCAGTGGCAGAGCACAGCCTCACGACCAGTCTGCCATCCGAGTGGAAGGAGCGGTAACTTGTCACTCTCCAATCAACCCAGCACAATCGCATTTGAACCAAGTCCAGAATTTCATATTGATCGCCCCGGTGCTTCTGTTCTCCATGGTCGCCCATGAGTACGCGCACGGGTATGCGGCACTCAAGAACGGCGACATGACGGCCTACCAGCTCGGCCGCCTGACGTGGAACCCCGCGAAGCACATCGATCCATTCATGACCATCCTCCTGCCGCTCATGCTCTTTCTGGCAGGCGGAGTCATCTTCGGGGGTGCGAAGCCAGTTCCGGTGAACCCGCGGAACTACAGGAATTTCAAGAGGGGCGACATCATCGTTTCCCTCGCGGGGGTGGCTACCAACATTGTGATTGCGATCATCTGCGTGCCGTTGGTGATGCTCGTTCACGCGATTGCCAATATTGCGCCCGCCCTTGCTGCGCCGGCGTCGATCTTTCAGCTCATGCTTGTTTTCGGAATTCAGCTCAACGTAGCGCTCGCTGCGTTCAACTTGATTCCAATCCCGCCGCTCGACGGATCGCACGTCATGAAATATCTGCTTCCGCCGGCATGGGGCCTCGGCTACCAGAGAATCGGACGCTACGGTCTCGTCGTTCTGTTCGTGCTGATCTCGGTTGGCCGACCGTTCCTCATGATCTGGTTCAAGCCGGCATTCGCTCTGATTGGTTTGCTCCAGACGGCCGTCGGGCCTTACATCATTCCGAGTCAATGGACGGTTTGAACGGAGCGTCGCTCCGCGACGGAGAAGTATTTGTCGTCGAGCTGACTCAATTCTCGGGACCGCTCGATCTTCTCCTCAGCCTCATTCGCGACGAGCAGATCGACATCCAGGATATTCCTGTCGCACGAATCGCGGAGCAGTTCCTCGCGCGCATCTCAACGCTCGCGCTCGACGAAGCTGCGGACTATCTCGAGATGGCCGCCCGTCTCGTCCGTATCAAAGCGCAGATGCTCTTACCTCGCCGCGACAGCGACGAAGCGTGGGAAGATCCGCGAGCAGAGCTCGTTCGTCGCCTGCTTGAGTATCAGCAGGTTCGAGAAGTCGTTGACATCCTCGAACGACGCAGCGACGACAGGCGCAACAGGTTCGCACGCGCCTACCTGCCGCAGAATCTTTCATCGCCGGCACCAGCAGCAGCCGCGCTGTCGCTTTCACTGCCGGAACTGTTCGCAGCCGTCGATCGAATCATCCGCGTTGCACGAAGGCCAATGGTTCACGACGTCGTTCCGCGTGCCCTCGACGTCGATGGCGCGATGGCAACGGTGAGAGCTGTCCTTGCGCTGCGTGCCCGTGCACGCTGGGGTGACCTCATATCGTTGAAGGCCGAACCCTGGCAGGTTCTTTCAACACTTCTCGCTCTGCTCGAGCTTGCAAAACGAGGCGAACTTCGCCTCGCTCAGCCGAGACCTTTTGCCTCTGTCGAAATATCCAGTGATCCAGCTAGCGAAGCTGCTTGAAGCCGCGCTCTTCTCGAGCGCACACCCGGTCGCAACAGCCGATCTCAAGGCGATGGCCGCCGATGGCGAGACCACCGAAGCCGATGTCGTAACCGCGCTGACCGATCTTCGGCGTCACTACGACGAAGACGGCCACGGTGTCGAGCTCATCGAAATCGCCGGTGGATGGCAAATCCTGACACGGCCCGAATACACTGAGACGATCGAGCGCGCGCAGCTCGCGGCAAGACCACAGCGGTTGTCTGCCGCAGCTCTCGAAACTCTCGCGATTGTCGCGTACCGTCAGCCAATCGGAAGAGCCGAAATCGAGGAGATTCGCGGCGTCGGCGCAGGGCAGATGCTGAAGTCACTTCATGAGCGTGAGTTGATCGAGGTAGTTGGACGCGGTGAAGGAATGGGACGTCCACTGCTTTACGGGACGACGCCGGGATTTCTCGAGCAGTTTGCACTCCGGCATCTGGGCGAGCTTCCGCGCGCTGACGAGCTGGCGGTAGCACTGAGAGATCCAAATGCGCCGCCCGTTCCTGCTCAGCCCGAGACCGCTGCCGAAGCAATCGAGCCGGCGAGTGACCCGGCACCTTCGGAAAACCCAGCGTCACCTTCGGAAGACGCCGCAAACGCATCCACCAACGAGACCAGCGACTCGCCGTACGCCAGTGTAGAGACCTGATGTCCGACGCAATGCGGATTCAGCGTGCGCTCGCGCGCGCAGGTGTGGCTTCGCGCCGGAAAGCAGAGGAGTTGGTTGCCGCGGGTCGGGTGAAGATCAACGGCGAGATCGCAGTAACTGGCCAGAGTGTCGACCCTGATGTTGACACCATCTCGGTCGACGACAAGCCGATTTCGCAGCCCACCGGATACCACTGGCTCATGCTCAACAAGCCGCCCGGCGTTCTGACAACTCGATCTGATCCGCAAGGCCGGAAGACCGTCTTTGACATCATCACCGATCGTCCGGGTCTCACCTACGTCGGTCGCCTCGACTACATGACCGAAGGCGTTCTCATTTTCACTACCGACGGTGACGCGGCCCACAAGCTCACCCACCCGAGCACCGAAATCGAGCGTTCTTACGTTGCGACGGTTCGCGGCGATGGCCCCGCCGCGGTCCGTGCGGCGCGCAACGGTGTACAGCTCGAGGACGGATGGGTTCAGCCGCGCGAAATCGCGGCGCACAACATCAGTCGCGGGTTGTGGGAGCTCGAGGTCACGATTGCCGAAGGGAGGAACCGGGAGATCAGGCGGTTCTGTGAAGCGCTCGACCTCGTGGTGGAGCGACTTGTGCGTACCCGATTCGGTCCCGTGTCACTGGGCCAGATGCCATCGGGCGGGTCGCGTCCGCTGAATGGCCGCGAGCGGGATATCATCCTCGCGATTACGCAGTAGGCGTCAGCAGTCAGCGTGTGGCGTGTGGCGTGTGGCGTGTGGCGTGGCGTGTGGCTTTTGCCCTATGGCTGGGGTCTCAGCCGTCAGCAGTGTTCTTACTCTTTGTGAACTGAACCAATAACGGAGAACGCGATCGTGGCAACACAAGTTCCTCCATCATCATCTGCCGATACGGGGATGATCCACGAGATTGTCGATCAGGTAGCTCGACGAATCGTCGGGCAGAATTACATGATCGAGCGGCTCGTCATAAGCATTCTTACCGGCGGTCACGTCCTCCTGGAAGGTGTTCCAGGTCTCGCAAAAACACTCGCGGTTCGAACGCTGGCCGAGACGATCAATACGACGTTCCAGCGCATCCAGTTCACGCCGGATCTGCTGCCCGCCGACATCCTCGGCACACAGATCTACGACCAGTCGAACGGTCAGTTCAGCGTGAAGAAGGGACCGATCTTCGCAAACATCATCCTCGCTGACGAAATCAACCGCGCGCCGGCAAAGGTTCAGGCGGCGCTGCTCGAGGCGATGCAGGAAAAGCAGGTGACGATCGGGGGCACGACTTTCAAGCTCGACGAACCGTTCCTGGTTCTCGCGACTCAGAACCCGATCGAGCAGGAAGGGACGTACCCGCTTCCGGAAGCGCAGGTCGATCGTTTCATGATGAAGCTTCATGTCGGTTATCCGACCCGCGAAGAAGAGAAGGAAATTCTCAGGCGCATGTCGAGCGGACACGCGATCGCCGTGAACCATGTCGCGACGCCGGAATCGATCATGGCCGCGCGCGCGAGAATCGCAGAGTTGTATCTCGACGAGCGAATCGTGGACTACATCGTCTCGATCGTCCACGCGTCGCGTTTTCCGGCAGACGCCGGACTCAACGATCTGGTTCCGCTCATCGAGTTCGGCGCGAGCCCGCGTGCGACACTCTCGCTTGCGATGGCATCGCGCGCTCATGCGTTCCTCCGCGGACGCGCGTTCGTGACGCCGGATGACGTGAAGGCTATTGCTCCTGACGTAATGCGCCATCGCGTATTGACGACGTACGAAGCGGAGGCCGAAGAGGTCACGAGCGACGCGATAGTGAGCCGCATCCTGGCGGCTGTAGCGGCGCCGTGATCGGACGCCGCTCCTCGATCGGCCGGAGGCGCGGCGGCGTAAATCCAATCGCGCGGCGCGACGAAGAGTCGCGCGAATCGCGGAGGTCCATCTTCGGATGGAATCGTGATCGCAAAAAGAAACGCGATGCGGAACCTGCACATGCTCATGGCGCTGCAGGGGACGCGGTACGGAAAGGCGTGCCGCCGGAAATTCTGAAACAGGTAAAGCTGATCGAGCTGCGCACACGCGGTCTCGTCAACTCACTGTTCACCGGCGAATACCGCAGTGTGTTCAAGGGCCAGGGAATGGAGTTCTCGGAAGTTCGGGAATACCAGCCCGGCG
>JBDUEH010000244.1:0-4406 GCA_040002555.1 Gemmatimonadales bacterium
CGCAAGCTGTACAGAGACGAAGAGCGATACCGCGAGCTTCTCGATTTCGCGATCGCGCTCGAGGGACTCTCTCGCCACGCAGGTGTGCACGCAGCCGGAATAGTCATCGCCCCCGGCCCGCTCGACGACTACGTGCCTACTATGACACAGAGCTCGAAGGGCTCTGGTGCGGGCAGCGACGACAGCACGGTCGTCACTCAGTACGACATGAACGCGCTCGAAAAAGTCGGAATGCTGAAGATGGATTTCCTCGGCCTCACGACGTTGACGGTGATCTCTGACGCCCTTGCTTCGATTCGAGCGCGAACGGGCACGGCACCAGACCTCGACACGCTTCCGCTCGAAGATGCAGAGACGTATCGCATGCTTCGCGCGGGAAAGACCGCCGGTGTGTTCCAGTTCGAATCGAATCTCGGAACCGACCTGCTAAAGAGCATGCGCGCCGACCGCTTCGACGATCTCGTCGCATCTAATGCGCTCATGCGGCCCGGTCCGCTGGATGCCGGAATGCACAAGGTCTACATTCGCCGCAAGAAGGGAGAAGAGAAAGTCTCCTACCAGCTTCCCGAGCTGGAAGAGATTCTCAACACGACCTACGGCGTCATCACCTATCAGGAGCAGGTGATGCGCATCGCACAGAAGCTCGCGGGAATTTCTCTCGCCGAAGCCGACGTGCTCAGAAAGGCGGTCGGTAAGAAAGACGCCGGGCTGATTCGGTTCGAGCTTGGAAAGTTCGTCGAGAAGGCGGTTGCGCGCGGATACGACCCGAAAATCATCGACGACATCTCCGGACAGATTGAGACGTTCGGCCGCTACGGATTCAACAAGTCGCACTCTGTGGCGTACTCGATCATCTCGTTCCACACCGCGTGGCTCAAGACGCACTACCCCGCCGACTTCATGGCAGCGCTGCTCTCGGCCATGATCGGAGACACCGACAGTGTCGTCAAATACATCAATGAAGCGCGCGAGATCGGCATCGAGCTTCTCCCGCCCGACGTAAACGAATCTGGTTACAAGTTCACCGTCATCGGTGAGAAGAAAATCCGCTTCGGACTTGGCGGAATCAGAAACATTGGCAGGTCGGCGATCGACTCGATTCTCGCGGCGCGTCAAATGGGTCCGTTCACCTCGATCTTCGATGTCGCTTCGCGCGTTGACCTGCGCGTCTGCAACAAGCGGGCATTCGAAGCACTGATTCCCTCCGGCGCACTCGACGGACTGGGCGGACATCGCGCGCAGTACATGACGATTCTCGACACGGCCCTTCGCGAAGCGTCGCTCCAGCAGGAAGAGGCTGCATCCGGGCAGGTGTCGATGTTCGGCGCGCCAACATCCAACGGAAACAAGGCGACCAACGGGCACGAGCAGACCCTTCCCAACATCGCGCCGTGGTCTGAGTCAATCAGGCTCGCGAAAGAAAAAGAGATTCTCGGCTTCTACATTTCGGGACATCCGCTCGAGCCGTTCTCCACGGAGTGCGAGCTGTTCGCCACTCACAAGGTTGCCGACCTTGGCACCTGGAATCTCGACCCGATGGCATTGGCCGTCGTCGTCACCGCCATCAAGCGACAGACGAGCAGGAGAAGCGGTGCGGAGTTCGCGCGCCTGACAATCGAAGACTTTTCGGGGTCAACTGAGGTGTTAGTCTTTCCCGAGAAGTGGTCCGCTTTGTCGGACCAGGTGAAAACCGACGTTCCGATCCTGTTGAAGGGCGGATACGCACGGCGGGACCAGGACGCCGACAATCCATCGTTCGTCGTGGAATCGTTGACGAAGCTGGCCGAGCTCCGGGCAAACGGACAGGTGATGATTGCGATCGAGCTCAAACGCTCTGCCGACAAGACACCGGGCATCATGAACGAGGTTCGTTCCATCGTCGAGTCATACCCTGGCACCGTCCCTCTCGAGGTGCAATACTGCGACGGGAACGGGTTGCGGGCCACACTTCGTTCCCGCACTTTGACTCTCGCCGTGAGCACCACGGCGATGAGCGAGCTCCGCTCGCTACTGGGCGAAGACTCGGTACGCCTGCAACGCGGGAGCAAATAGGTGGCGACGTCTGGACAAGCGCTGGACTTCGAAAAACCGATAGTTGAGCTCGAAAGGCAGATCGAGGAGCTGAAGCGTCTCGCCGGCGAACGGCAGATGAACGTGGTCGAGGAAATTGCGCCGCTGGAACGCAAGCTCGTCGAGCTGAGGGAGCAGATTTACCGCAGCCTCACGCCGTGGCAGCGCGTTCAGGTCGCGCGAAATCCGAAACGCCCTTTCACGTCTGAACTCATCGAACTCGTCTTCACCGATTTCGTGGAGCTACATGGCGATAGAGCCTTCCGCGACGACCCTGCAATCATCGGCGGATGGGCGCGACTCGACGGCGAGACCATTATGGTCATGGGCCAGCAGCGCGGCCGCGACACGAAGGAGTTGCTGAAGCGCAACTTCGGCATGCCGCACCCCGAGGGATACCGTAAGGCGCTCCGGTTGATGAAGCTGGCAGAGAAGTTCCATGTTCCGGTGCTTACATTCATTGATACGATGGGAGCATGGGCTGGCATCGGTGCGGAAGAACGCGGTCAGTCCGAAGCGATCGCGCGTAATCTGATCGAGATGACCTCGCTCACTGTGCCGATCGTGGCGACAGTGATCGGCGAAGGCGGGTCAGGCGGTGCGCTCGCACTCGGTGTCGCCGACAGGGTCTTGATGATGGAGAATGCGGTATACTCCGTCATCAGCGTCGAGGGCTGCGCAACGATTCTCTGGAAGGACGGCAAAAGTCCAGAGATGCGCGACAAGGCAGCGACGGCGCTCAGGGTTACGGCGCCAGACCTGTTCGAGCTCAGAGTTATCGACGAAATAATCCCCGAGCCTCCGGGCGGAGCGCATACAGATCATGCTGCCGCGGCGAAGGTTCTGGGGGAAACGCTGAACCGGCATCTCGAGGAGCTTCGGAAGTTCCGCCCCGAGAAGCTTGTTCGAAGACGCAGGCAGAAGTTCCTGCGGCTTGGTCAATGGACGGAGTAGTTTGGCCCATCTAATAGAAGTCGCGTTCAGGGGAAACCGAAAAGAGTTTTTTCTCTGGGACTATCCGAGTCCGCCCGCACTCAAGTCTGCGATTATCGTCGATGCCGACCGCGGCGAAGATCTCGGAGTCGTTCATTCGCTCGGTGAGCTGGCCGAAATCCGGAACGGCGGCTGTGCCCACGGCTGCGGGACCTCCGCTCCTACGCGCAAGGCGCTCCGCATCGCAACTGGAAAAGACAAGTCCAGCGCGAGTGAGCTTCAGCGCCTGAACGAGGAAGCTCGCCGGAAAGGATCCGAGCGGGTGCGCGCGAACAACCTCGCGATGAAGCTGACCGACGCTGACTGGCAGTGGGACCGCAAGAAGCTGACGTTCTATTTCACCGCTGAGAAGCGTGTGGATTTCAGAAATCTGGTGCGCGATCTCGCGTCGTTATTCCGCACGCGAATCGAACTGAAGCAGATCGGCGTTCGCGATGAGGCCAAGCGACTCGATGGAATTGGACGCTGCGGACGTCAGTATTGTTCTGCGTCATGGCTTCCCGAGCTTCGGCCAGTAAACCTTGGCGTTGCCAAGGACCAGAAGCTCTCGCTCAACCCCGCGCAGATCTCCGGCGCATGCGGACGCCTGATGTGCTGCTTGCGATACGAACACGAGTTCTACGTGCAGAGCCGCAAGCGATTCCCCAAGGAAGGAAAGGTTCTCACCACCGCAAACGGCGAAGAGAAGCTTCTTGCAATCGACATCTTCCACGAAAGACTCACGCTGAGAACGGCGGAAGGCGAAACTCGCGTGGTGCCGCTTGCTGAATTCAATCGCGAGATGGCAGCGGTAGCCGGAGGAACGGTAGAGTCTTACATGAGTGAGATCGCTGCGGAAGATGAGACTGCCGATAACGGCTTTGATGTCTCCCCCGAGCTCATGTATACCCTGGAGCACGAGGTTATCTCGGCGACGGAATACATAGTTTCTGACCCTGGTACGGCGACATCGTCGCCAGATGTTGCAGCGGTGGGAGAGGAGGAGAAAACGGATTCTGCTGCCAGTCGCGCGGGCGACCGCGATGATTCTGGCGCCCGGCGCAAGCGCGGGCGACGAGGCGGCCGCCGCGGCCGTGGTGGTGAAGCGGGAGAGCAATAGGTGGGACGCTTCTATATCACCACCGCAATCGATTACGCGAATGGCGACCCGCACCTTGGCCACGCGTTCGAGAAAATCGGCGCCGATGTGATCGCGCGTTACCGTCGCATGCTCGGCGATGACGTTCACTTTCTCATCGGTATGGATGAGCACGGACAGAAGGTCGCGACGGAAGCCGCCGACAGAGGCGTTGAGCCGCAGGCACTCGTCGACGAGACGGCGGTGCGATTCAAGGCGATGTGGA
>JBDUEH010000245.1:0-4403 GCA_040002555.1 Gemmatimonadales bacterium
GAATTGAGGAATGACAGCGCATCATCTACCCGCGACTCGCGAAGCAACGCAGAACACGACATCGCTGCCGGGGAGATGGACGGCGCGAGACTCTCGAAGAGCGCAGGGCTCTTTGGTTTCATCACCGTGGCTGCCGTGCAGTCGCGAATGGTCCCACGAAGCCAGTCCGTGAATTTCTCGGGCTTGGCGACAAATCTCGGTGCTTCGAACATGACGCGCCGAAAAACCTCCTCGGCCACTATCTCACCGTCCGCTTCGTTCAGCCGAAAACTGTCGGTAAACTTGAAAAACGCCGACATCCATCGATCGACGAATACTCCGACCGCCTTGTCATCGCCCGATGCTATGAGACCAATCAGCTTCGCATCTGTATTCGGGTAGAAACGCGACCTGTCCGCTTTCGACTTGGTCGTCAGCTGCTGGGCGAGCATTGGTGTCCTGAATCCGGCGTGGTTGTCCTGCCAAATAAACGGTTGCTTTGCAGAAAGCGGGCCTTTCGGCTTTTTTCCGGAGATCTCCCGGCTTAGCCGCATCTCCCGGCGTCCAACCCTGCCCCTTGGACCGTCGATCGCTCCCTCGATGGGTCCGCACCACACTTCGGCGAAACCTTGGCTCGCCTTACCAATTGAGGCTGGCACCTTGACAAATGCTAATGGGTTAGCATATGCTAATGTATTGGCAGGTGCGAATACACTAGCAGGCATCCGGTCAGGCCCTTTCGCTGCGAGGGCGATGAGCGGCCCTATCTCCCTCCTTGAACCCTGACTTCAGAACTATGCGCAACCACACGGCACGATGCGGGCGATTAATGGCGCTTTCAATTAGTGCGACGATGTCTGTATCCGGCTGTCAGCATGTCCCGTCGGTGCGCCCGGATGCATCAAGAGCTATCGCCATCACGCATGTCGCAGTGGCCGACGCTACGGTGTATCAGACACGCAACGACATGACCGTTGTGATCGAGCGGGGCATCATTCGACGGATCGGTCCGAGCGTGGGCATGTCGATTCCTGTCGATGCAAACGTCATCGACGGAACGGGGAAGGTGATGATCCCGGGCCTGTGGGACATGCACGTGCACTTGTCGTACGAGGGCGGGTGGGCGTTGGGCGAGTACATCGTCCACGGCGTCACCAGCGTGCGCGACATGGGCACGACACTCCAGGGAATTGACAGTGCCCGCGCGTCAATCGCATCGGGAGCGTTGGTTGGACCGCACATCGTCGCCGCCGGACCAATGATCGAGAGTCCCGAGGCCATGCGTGGCATCCTGGCTGGTCGTTCATCGCCGGATTCTGCAATTGTGTGCCGCGTCTATTTGCCGCTCGCTTCGCCCGCTGCAGCCACGCGGGCCGTCGATTCCATTGCCAGACTTGGCGCCAATTTGATCAAGGGTCGCGATTTCATTGACGCGCCAACCTATTGGGCCGTTGCGAATGCCGCTCGAAGAAACGGCCTTGCGTTCGTCGGTCATGCGCCGTTCGGTCTCGCCATCGATCCGGTCGCATTGGCGGATTCAGGCCAACGAAGTCTTGAGCACTGGTACTTTCCTGTCGACCTGATGGGCCTTCCGAAGCCTGACTACGATCGCATTGTCGGCGCTTACGTGCGAAACGGAACTACTCTCGATCCAACTCTGACCGCGTGGCGACCGCATCGATATACCGTTGATTCGCTTGAGAAAATGCTCGCCGCCGCGCGAGTGGACCCCCGTGCCAAACAACTTCCGGGCCCGCTCTGGAATCTTTGGCGGAAAGCCCTGGATGCGAGGCGCACGGAAGAGAGCGGGCGTCCAGCCACTGTCGCCGAACTGGCAGGATGGAATCGCGTGCTCGACAAGTTTGCTCGCGAAACGGCAACTCTCGCGAATGCTGGGGTGAATGTTGTCGCGGGATCCGACCTTCCGTTCGCCACTTTTCCCGGAGATGCGTTGCACAACGAAATGGTTGCGCTGGTCACCGAGGGCGGCTTCACGCCTCGCCAGGCCCTGGAGAGCGCAACGAGAAACGCAGCGCGTTCGTTGAGAATGGACGGTTTGGTTGGTACGGTGGCAGTGGGCAAACGGGCCGATCTGGTTCTCCTCGATGCTGACCCGCTTCAGGACATTCGCAATATTCGGCGCGTACGACTCGTACTGCGCGATGGCATCGTCGTGTGGCAAAAATAGTCGTTCCCAGCTTCGTCCTCTGGGGGCCTTCTTTTTTCGGGCGCGATCTTCGCCGGCCAGAAACGATCTTTCGCCGCGCGCTTCGCGCTCTTCGCCGCATCTCTGTTTCAAGTGTCTCCGCCGAGCCTTAGGCTCACACGCATCGGAAGGCCGGGCGACTCTGCCAGCCCCATGCTCTCGCGATCCTCGCGAGGAGACCTCATCAGGAGAATACCATGAAGAACTTCACGGGACTCACGGGCGGCGTTCTTGTGTCAGCAGCGATACTGCTTGCCGGGTGCAGCAGTTCCTACAAGAGTCCGACCGGTCCAACATCGGCCACAACGTCGGACACCGTCACGCCGTTCATTGCGGCCGGCAATTGGGTGGTCGCTTCGCTCGTCCAGCGCACGGAGGACAAGACGTCGCAGTTCTCAGGCTACACCTTCAAATTCACCTCGACGGGGACGGACAACGGAACTGTCATCGCGACACGGAACGGCTCAACGGTAAGCGGCACCTGGAGCCACTCCGCATCCGTGACATACTACGGCAGTACCCCGAGCAAAGAGTCCATCACTCTCAACCTTGGCACGTCGACGCCGTTTGACCGATTGACCAAAACGTGGAATGTGGTCTCAACTACCAGTGCTGCCTTCATGCTGGTTAGTCCCGAAGTGCTCGAGGATACGCACCTCGTTCTGACTAACCAGTGACGTGTGCCGACCGGTGAAAATAGGAAGGCCGCCGAATCCAGCTCGGCGGCCTTCTTTTTTTCGCATGGCTCGTCTGTGACAAGCTACGCCGGGGAGCTAGTGCTTGTCCTTGTCGTTGGCTACCTGACGGACTGCAACGCCATCGTGTCCGCCGCAAGTCGGATTGTCTCGCGATGCCCACGTGCCATCGGCGCAGAGAATCTTGTGGCCGACGACCAGATTCGTTGTCGCGCGGCCTGTGCTTCTGGCTGCGTGCTTGGTCTTTGTGCCGGCTTTCTTGACGTTATGCACGGTGGTCTTGGCACCCTTGCTGATTGCAGTACCGACTTTCTCGACCGGATTCTGAGCCGCTGCGGTTGCCGGTGAGCTTGCCATTGACACGCCGAAAATGAGGCTGGCGCCAAGTAGAATTCTCATTCCTGATTTCATTTACAAGTCCTCCAAAATAAGATTTTGTCGTTCCGGCCGTTGGCTCGAGAGGTAACCGCTCAAGGTCGGGCGTGAATAGTGTGCCTTTTCCATGCCAGTCAGATCCAGCGAACGCTCGCTGAGACGCAAACGGCCTCCGAAGAGGCCGTAACAATCGTTCTCAGAGGCATTCGGTCGAACGCAATCAGCGCTTACACGATCACGACGAGTGACTGAATGGAATCCGGTGCGCACGGTCAGCCCCGGATTCCATTCTCCAGAGTCATTTCGTCGGGGTGGTATTGGAGTTGGTTATTTCCCTCACAATTTTCCATGCACCACCGTCTCGTCTCCACACGCTCATGTAATCACTGCTGATTTTCATCGGCTTGCCTCCGGGCCCGTCGACGGTTCCAGTGAAGGTGCCGTCGTCCCAACCCATCGTTCCATCATCGGAGAAGACTGCATCGTGCTGGTCGAGTTTGGGATCGCGCGGGTTCGCCTTGAAGAAGGCCGCATAAGCGGTCCGAACCGCATCGGCGCCTTTCGCGGCCGGTGCGCCTTCGGACATAGACACTGCGTCGCTCGTGTATGTGCTCATGAGGGAATCCAGGTTTCTCGACGTAACAGACCGCAGCCAAAGATCGTTATTTGCGTGGATCGCCGCGATCGACGCTGCTTTGTCGAAGACCGGTCCACCAGACGCCCCCGTTGGTGCTGCGCTCGAATCTGTCTTGTCGTCGGTGTCTTTCTTTGTACACCCAATCGCGGTCGATAGCAGTGCAACTCCCAGCAGAATTCCTGAGATCCGGGACATCCCGCCTCCTATTGAGATGATGAACGTACCTAGCTGAATGGCCACGACAATAGCCCTATTTGCGCCCACGTTCCAGAACAGATGACCGACAGGCGCTACCGCATCACGTACATCACGGCGATCACAATGGCGACGGTCGTGGATACGCCCGCAACCATCCACGGCACCCACCTTGGCGCGTTGGCGAGCGATTCGACGACCCGCCCGCCGCCGGTGTGTCGCGGCGTAACCGTGACGCTCAACGCTTTCACGATCTCGTCGCCGGTTGCCGGCCGGTCAGCAGGACGCTTTTCGAGCGTTCGCATCACGATTGCAT
>JBDUEH010000246.1:0-4402 GCA_040002555.1 Gemmatimonadales bacterium
CCGTTCACCATTTCCCGGTAGAGAAAATCCGCATTATGTAGCGCGAGGCGGCCTATCTCCTCGCTCTGGAACGCTCGCGCCGCAGTTGCGAGTCCCCGCAGCATAAGGCCATTCCAGCCGGCAAGAATTTTTTCGTCGCGTGCGGGCCAGGCGCGTCGCGCCCTGACCGTGTAGAGAGTGGACTTCGCGTCGGCGATTATCTTCGCGAAAAGCTCGGGAGAGACGCCGGCTCGAGCCGCGACCATCGCAGACTGCGCGCGCACGTGAAGAATATTTCTCCCTTCGAAATTTCCTCCGGGTGTCGAACCGTAGTAGGTCTTCACCGCTAGCGCATCCGAGCCCAGCAGTTGATCGAGTTCTCTCTCACTCCATACGTAAAATCGGCCTTCTTCGCCCTCGCTGTCTGCATCAAGCGAAGAATAGAAGCCTCCTTCCGGTGACGTCATCTCGCGGCGCACCCAGGTCACGGTCTCTTCGGTCACACGCTTCACATCGGGGTCGTGCGTTGCCTGCCAGAGATTGGCACCGAGCCGAACGAGAAGCGCATTGTCGTAAAGCATTTTTTCGAAATGCGGAACCAGCCAGATGCCATCCACCGCGTAACGATGAAAGCCACCGCCGACCTGATCGTAGATGCCGCCGTTGGCCATTTTCTGAAAAGTGTCGGACACCATCTCCAACGCGTACGGGGCATTTGCGCGCCGCCAGTACCTCAGCAGAAAGTCGAGAACCATCGTCGGCGGGAATTTCGGCGCTTCGCCAAACCCACCATGTCGGACGTCGTAATTCTGCGCGATTCCGCGATACGCCAGATCCAATGCATGGCTGCCGAGCGCGCCCTCACTCTTCGCCCGTAGTTTCGATGCGTCGTAGATCTCGCGGATCTGCGCTGCCGTATGTGCTATTGAATCGCGCTTGTTCTTGTACGAGTCGGCGACAGAATCGAGAACGCGACTGAATCCAGGAATGCCATGGGCATCTCTTGGCGGGTAATAAGTGCCGCCGTAAAACGGTTCGCCGGCCGGAGTCAGGAAAACCGTCATCGGCCATCCGCCGCGACCGGTCATCGCCTGGACGGCCTGCATGTAGATACTGTCGATGTCCGGACGTTCCTCACGATCGACCTTGATGTTGATGAACAGCTCGTTCATCTGCTTCGCGGTATCCTCGTTTTCGAACGACTCGTGTGCCATCACGTGACACCAGTGACACGCGGCGTACCCTATGCTCAGGAGGATCGGCCGGTCCTCAGCGTGCGCGCGCTCCAGTGCCTCTGCCCCCCAGGGGTACCAATCGACTGGGTTGTTGGCGTGCTGGAGAAGGTACGGGCTCGTTTCGTTAGCCAGCCTGTTTGCCATTTCTCACGATGAAGGGTTCAGCGGCCAATACCCGGGAAACACCTGCCCAACTATGGTAATGCCAGTGGGGAAGGCAAGAGTGGGTTATTTTCACGTCCATGTTAATCTGGATCGCCCTTGGTGGCGCGGCGGGAAGCGTTCTACGCTACCTGGTTGGCGGTTTCGTCCAACGCTCGGCCGCCGCCGCGTTTCCCGTGGGCACGCTCGCGGTAAATGTTGTCGGCGGCTTCATCATCGGGGTGCTTGCTCAGCACTACATGAACGAGCAAACGTCTCCGCAGATGCGGACTGCGCTCATGACAGGGTTTTGCGGAGGTTTTACCACGTTTTCCGCGTTCAGCCTCGAAACCGTTGGATTGATCCGCGGAGGCGAATATGGGAAAACGGCGGCATACGTGGTGCTTAGTGTAACCCTGTCGCTTCTCGCGACATTCTCTGGAATGGCCGCCGCAAGAGCGGCTACCTGAACCAGGCATTCTCTACCAATAAATCAAAATGACCGGCAGCACTAAATCAGACCTGACTCAATATCTCGACGAGAACTATCCGCGTACGCGGGATGAACTCTTCGATCTCCTCCGAATACCGAGTGTCAGCGCCAAGTCCGAGAACAATGCGGACACCGCAAAGACAGCCGGGTGGGTGAGAGATTCACTCGAGAACGCGGGTTTGAAGGCTCAGGTATTTCGAACGCCGGGCCATCCCATTGTGATCGGTGAATGGCGTGGCGCTCCCGGCGCTCCGACAGTGCTCGTCTACGGTCACTACGACGTGCAACCTGCGGAGCCTCTCGACCTTTGGACTTCGCCGCCTTTTGAACCGACCATTCGAAATGGAAATATCTATGCGCGCGGATCGGTCGACGACAAAGGCCAGCTATTCCTGCACATCAAGTCGCTCCAGGCCCACCTTGCAACGCGCGGAAAACTGCCGGTGAATGTTGTCGTGATCGCCGAAGGTGAGGAAGAAGTCGGAAGCGACAATCTCGAGCAGTTCATCAATGACCACGTCGATATGCTCGCCGCCGAGGCTGTCGTCATCTCCGACTCGGCCATGTTCGCTCCGGGTCAGCCATCTATTCTGTCTTCGCTGAGAGGTCTCGCGTATTTCGAGCTGATCGTCTGTGGGCCGACGGTGGACCTGCATTCCGGTGCTTACGGTGGAGCAGTTGTGAATCCAGCGATGGCTCTTGCCAGAATTCTGGCGACAATGCACGACGAGAATGGCCACATCGCAATCGATGGATTCTACGATTCAGTGAGAACGTGGGAGCCGTCGGTACTGGAAGGCATGAAGAAACTGCCGTTCGACGCCGAAACGTTCCGGCAGGAAACCGGCGCACCTGAGCTCGGGGGAGAGAAGGGATTCTCTATTCTGGAGCAGCTCTGGGCGCGGCCGACTTGCGAAGTGAACGGACTCCTCAGCGGCTACACGGGCGAGGGCGCAAAAACAGTCCTGCCGTCTAAGGCGATGGCAAAGGTAAGCTGCCGTCTCGTGCCCGATCAAAGCCCAGCCGAGATCGAGGCAAAGATTCTTAAGCACGTCAACAAGGTCGCGCCGAAGGGCGTGACTGCGACGGTAAAATTCCTCCACGGTGGAAAGCCCTGGCGCGCAGAGCTCACCGGTCCGCTTTATGACGCAGCGCGTCGAGCTCTAGCCACCGCTTTTTCGAAGCCTCCGGTGATCGTCGGCGAGGGTGGATCAATCCCCGTCGTCGGTGACTTCGAGAGAATTCTCCAGGCTCCGGTTCTTTTGGTCGGCTTTGGGCTGCCGGGTGAGAATGCTCACGCGCCCGATGAATGGATGAGCGAGGAGAATTTCAGGATCGGAATGCGTGCGATGGCCGCGTTCTGGGATGAGTACGGTGTCGCGTCAAAGACCGCTTAACGCTTTTCGCGCACGCGTTCGCCCGAGGTTCCATTCGAACCAGCGGTCGCTGTGCGGATGGGTGTTTCGCTTTGTCAGCGCGTCTGATAACTGTGACTTCGCCGGCTCTGGCAGCGAGGGAAGTCGGCTGACGATCGTGGGAATTGCGTCAGCCGACAAGTCTTTAGTGAGATAAACAACATCCAGCTTGTTAGTCGTCGCGTAGAGATCGATGTTGCGGTCGGCGATCCACGACTCGTGGTTCCAATAGATCAGGCCGATGAACGTCAGGATGGCCGCAACTCCGACCGTTCGAAATAGCCGCGGTGGATCGAGCTCGGCCGTTACCTCTCGTGCGAGCGCGATGAGGCTGATCGCCACGACGATCATATATGTCTGCGCGTAGAGCCGGGCGGTTGTGAACCCGTAGGCCTCTTCATAAAGCATGACGCGGTGAAATGCCGAGGCGAGGAGAAAAAGAACAGCGACAATGGCTGAGAGAGTGATTCCGCGTACCAGCCGGCGACGCTGATCAGTTTTTCCGTAGCGTTCGGCGACGATAATCAGAAATGCAGTGCATGAGGCAACCACGCTCAATTCCCCGAAGCCTCGGCGCGCATATTCGGCGAACGTCATTCCCGAGCCGGTGATCGATGGAAGGTTGCCGAACAAGTAGCTGATCTGCACTGCAAGAAAAATCCAGAACAGGAGACTCACGCCGGACATGAGAATGAGATGTTCGGTCGACCCAAGCCACCGATCCTGGTCGGCTTTCGCCGGGGAAGTCGGGTGTGCAAGGCCGTACGGTTCTTCGCTCAACCCGCGCGCAGCGTAACCGAACGCTCCGAGCGTAATGGCGAGAAGGCCGATGAAAAAGATTGTTCGCGGGACGAAGCCCCAGCTTTCGACGAGGTGTTGAATCTCGTCGCGCCACCCGGCGAATATCGGATCGGCCGTCGAAAGCAGAAGGGCGAATATGAGAATGATGGGAGCCGTGATCGCGATGCCGCGCAGCACTGCTCGAGCGCGGGATGAACGAACGAGATGAAGCGCGTCGAGCAAACGGCGTAGTGACTCCGAGAGCGCGAGTGCAAAGGCAACGGCGGGTGCGACTATCGCGTGCAGCGCGGTCAACCGCTCGAGACGAGTATCAACCGACAGCAGCATCGCGAGGGCGA
>JBDUEH010000247.1:0-4396 GCA_040002555.1 Gemmatimonadales bacterium
TCGCTTTCTCTGCTGCAGTCTCGTCCACAGAAACGCCGCTCTACAAGGCGCTGACCGATGCAATCCATCGCGGCTACCCAACGGCCAGCATTGCACCGGCGGTCCAAACCGGATTCACCGACAGCCACTGGTTCCGTGATCTCGGCATCGCGAGCTACGGCTTCGCTCCGTTCGTGATTCCGGAAGCGGAAGAATCGGGAACGCATGGCAACAATGAGCGGATCTCGATCGAGAACATCAGAAAGGGCACGGCAATGATGCTGGAGATAGTACGAGCAGTCGCAGCCAGGAACCACTAGATACCCCTTGGTTGCTTTAAAACCATTCTCGAAAGGAATCGAAATGACGACCCACCGGATTCGACGCATCGCACCGCTGCAAGCCGCAAAGATCGCGGCAGTTCTCTACGGCATCATCGGACTCGTCTTCTTTCCCTTCTTCTTCCTCATTTCAAAGTTTTCGCCGGCAGGCGCCAGCCCCTGGGCGGGGATGGGGATCGGACTAGCGATCGTACTACCCCTGCTTTATGCGGCATTTGGCTTCGTGGGTACGCTGATCGCGGCGGCGATTTACAACTTCGTTGCGGGAATGGTTGGCGGTATCGAGGTAGAGGTTGAGCCGGTCACATGACCGGCCTGCGCTGCACGCTCCACAGCCTCGAGCACAGCCGGCCATAAGGCCGGCGCACCCGACTGAATAGGCGCCATTCGCGTAAGTACCTGCTTCTTCGACACGCCATGAATTCGCCAGGTTCCACCGTCGCCGGGCGCGTCGTTCATCAACAGCCCCTGAAAACGATCGAGAGCATTCGCAAATCGCGATGTCGGCGTCGCGCTCTGCTCGAACTCGTTCCATAGATCACGCAGCCGACGCGCGTCATCGTCTGGCAGCAGACCGAAGAGGCGCTCCGCAGCCAGCGTCTCACGCTCTGCTTTATCAACATTCGCGGCCGCGTCGAATGCGAAAGTATCACCCGCGTCTATCTCAACGATATCATGAACGAGAAGCATCTCCACCACCCGTCCGATGTCTGTCCCAGCCGGCGCATACTCGGCCAAAGTCACAGCCATTGTGCCGAGATGCCACGAGTGCTCGGCGCTGTTCTCGAGCCGCGATCGGTCGATCAGAGAGATCCGTCTGGACACTCCCTTCAGCTTGTCGAGCTCGCGGAGGAATGCAAGCTGCCGGTCGAGGCGCTCTTTCACAGCGTCACCTTACCGCAGATCGAAACAGGTCGAGCGACTCTGGATTCGCGAGTGCCTCCGTATTCGTCACGGGTCGGCCGTGCACGACGTCTCTCACCGCGAGCTCACTGATCTTGCCGCTAATCGTGCGTGGAATGTCCGACACCTGGACGATCTTCTTGGGCACATGTAGCGGGCTCGTGTTCTCGCGAATCTGCTTTCTGATCCTGTCGCGCAGCGGATCATCGAGCGTTTGTCCCTCGCGAAGGCGCACGAACAGCACGATCTGCACATCGCCGGAATCGCCTTCTCCGATTTCCTGACCGATGGCAACGCTCTCCACGATCTCCGGAAGCTGCTCGACCTGTCTATATATCTCGGCCGTCCCGATCCTCACTCCACCGGGATTCAGCGTCGCATCGCTGCGTCCGTAGATGATCATGCCGTTGTGCTCGGTCAGCTCGCACCAGTCACCGTGACGCCAGACATTCGGATACTTCTCGAAATACGCGGCGGAGTACTTCGCTCCATCAGGATCATTCCAGAATGCGACGGGCATGCTCGTGAACGGACGCGTGCAGACGAGCTCGCCCTGCTCTCCCACGACCGGCTTGCCTTCGGAATTGAATACATGAACGGCCATTGCCAGTGCTCTGCATTGCAGCTCCCCGCGATACACCGGGCCGATCGGATTCCCGCCGGCGAAACACGAAACGATATCCGTTCCGCCGCTGATGCTCGAGAGATGAACGTCATCCCTGACGCGCGAGTACACGTAGTCGAAGCTGTGCCACGCAAGCGGGCTTCCAGTCGAAAGAATTGTCCTCAGCGCCGACAGGTCCTGCGCCTCGATTGGCACCAATCCGTTCTTCTCGCAGATCGCCAGCCACTTTGCACTCGTGCCAAATACCGTGAGCTTCTCGGCCGCCGCCATGGCCCACAAGGAACGGTTTTTCGACGCGAATGGCGCGCCGTCGTACAAAACAAGCGTTGATCCAACGGCAAGCGCGCTCGCCAGCCAGTTCCACATCATCCAGCCGCACGTCGTGAAATAGAAGACGCGGTCCGACCGTTTGAGATCGGTGTGCAGCATCAGCTCCTTGTAGTGCTGGAGCAGTGTGCCGCCGGCGCCGTGGACCATGCACTTCGGCAGGCCGGTCGTTCCCGAAGAATAGAGGATGTACAGCGGATGATCGAACGGCAGTCGGCTGAATTCTACTTCCGTCGCGTCATTGTCCGTGAAGCCTTGCCACAGCACCGCGTTCCTGAGGCCCGATATGTCGGGATTACTGTCGCCATAGGCAACTACGACGATCTTCTCGATCGCAGGAATCTTCGAGGTGACATCGGCAACGCGGGCGAGACAGTCGATCTTCTTTCCCGCGTACACATAACTGTCGGCGCAAAACAGGATCCTCGGCTCGATCTGCCCGAACCGGTCCAGGACTCCCTGCACGCCAAAGTCAGGCGAGCACGATGACCACACCGCGCCGATCGACGATGCCGCCAGCATCGCGACGAGCGCTTCCGGAATGTTCGGGATGAAGCCGGCAATGCGATCGCCTGTCTCGATTCCGTGCGCGCGCATCGCCGTCGCGACGCGCGCGACTTCCTTGTATAGCTCGGCGTAGGTGACACTTCTCTGCCTCCCGCTCTCGTTCCACGCGACGAGCGCTTCCTGATCGCCGCGATAACGCAGAAGATTTTCCGCGAAGCTCAGTCGAGCGCCGACAAACCACCTTGGACCGCGCTCCTGATCCGGCGGAGCCATTCGGTCAAGGCCAATCACGACCTCGTCCCACGGCTCGCGAGTATACCCGCGCTCGTCAGCCACTACATCGGCGTACTTCCACATCAGCGGCCAGAATTTCTCCGGGTGCAGCACTGACCACGCGTACAACTCGTCGTATGAGTCGCCGACACCCGCAAAACGCAAAAACGCAGACATGTTTGCCTGCGCTATGCGTTCGGGCGATGGAGTCCACATCGGACCCGTCATTTCCGGGCCTTCATTCAGCTCGTCGGCGGACTGAACTGCGCGTGCTGCGCGTCCAGCCACGACTTGTGATAATTCTTGTCTTCGATGTCCAGCGCCTGCTTTGCAACCTTGAGCGGGCGGAAGCTGTCCATCATCACTGCGAGCTCGTCCGTGTACTTGGCGCCGATACTCGCTTCTGCTCGGCCCGGGTGTGGGCCGTGCGGAATTCCATCGGGGTGATGCGTAATGCTCCCGAACTCGATTCCCTTTCGGCTCATGAATTCGCTCGACGCGTAGTACAACACCTCGTCTGAATCGACGTTGCTGTGATTGTACGGCGCGGGAACCGCCTCGGGGTGAAAGTCATAGGGACGCGGACAGAATGAGCACACGACGAATCCATCGCCCTGGAATGTCTGATGAACCGGCGGCGGCTGATGAACCCTGCCGACGATCGGCTCGAAATCCGCGATGTTGAATGCCCACGGATAAAAGAATCCGTCCCACCCCACTACATCGAATGGATGGTGGTCGAGCACGAGCTCATTGATTCCGTCGTACTGCTTCACGTAGAGAGAAAAATCTCCCTTCTCATCGTGCGGTTTAAGCTCGAGCGGGCGGCGAATGTCTCGCTCTGAATACGGCGCACCTTCGACGATCTGTCCGAATTCATTGCGGTACCGCTTGGGCGTTCGAACGTGTCCTCGGCTTTCGAACACGACGAGCTTCGTCTGCTCGCCGGTCATGTCGAGGTTGTACTTGTGAAGAATGCCGCGATGAATGATGAGGTAGTCTCCCTCGCCAAACGGCAGATCGCCGTACACCGTTTCGAGAACTCCCCTGCCCTTGCTCACATAAATCAGCTCGTCGGCCTGAGCATTTCTGTAAAAATGCTCGTCCTGCTTGTCGGGCTCCACGTACAGCATTGCAATGTCCTGATTGAACAGGAGCGGAGTTCTGTCGAGCGTGGGGCTGCCGCCTTTCTTCGCACGCGCCGTGAGAAAGTGCCGGTGATGAAGCGTCTGATCCGGATCCGCCTCGAACTTCATCTCTTTGACCCGCCGCACGGATTTCACCGTCGTTGGCGGATAAATGTGATACAACAGCGACGATGTTCCCGTAAATCCTTCGTGTCCCATCAGCTCTTCGGCGTACAATCCGCCGTCGGGCTTTCTGAAGGCGATGTGCCGCTTTCGCGGAATGGAGCCGAGTGTGTGGTAGTTGGGCATTCAGG
>JBDUEH010000248.1:0-4394 GCA_040002555.1 Gemmatimonadales bacterium
CGTTTGCTCTTCCGAGAGGTGGCATCGTCGGTTGTATTGGTCCGAACGGCGCGGGAAAGACGACGTTGTTCAGGATGATCGTCGGCGAGGAGAAGCCGGATGGTGGATCATTGAAGGTTGGTGAGACTGTTCAGCTCGCGTATGTGGATCAAGGTCGGGATCTTGATTCGACGAAGACGGTTTACGCTGAGGTGAGCGGCGGGCTCGACACGATTCAGGTAGGGAAGCGCGAGGTGAACACGCGCGGGTATTTGTCGAGCTTCAACTTCAAGGGGTCGGATCAGCAGAAGGCTGTCGATAAGCTTTCGGGTGGTGAGCGGAATCGGCTGCATCTCGCGAAGCTGCTGAAAAGTGGCGGGAATTTGTTGCTGCTCGATGAGCCTACTAACGATCTGGACGTTGATACTTTGCGGGCGCTTGAAGATGCGCTTCTCGATTTCTCAGGGTGTGCAGTAGTGATTTCGCATGATCGGTGGTTTCTGGATCGTATTGCTACCCACATCTTGGCATTTGAGGGAGATTCTGAAGTAGTCTGGTTTGAAGGGAATTACCAGGCTTACATCGAGGATCTAAAGAAGCGGAAGGGGGCAGATGCCGATCAGCCGCACCGGATCAAGTACAGGGCGTTGGTGAGAGGGTAGGTATGTTCTCAAAAGCAATTACGTCGAGGCAGGCAAAACCTGTCTCATCTTACGTTCTTGCGTCGCCCCTTGCCCTGACCATCGTTCGCCGTGATCAGACCTCCGCCGGAAATGATCTGATGCGGGTTCATGGCTGAGGATTGGTCGCCGGAAGAGGTCGCCGCCACCGTCGCTGACTACTTCGACATGCTCGGCAGCGAGTTGAGACGGGACGCATACAACAAAAAAGATCACAATCGCCATCTACAAAGCGCACTGCACAACCGCTCGGCGGGTGCAATCGAGTTCAAACACGCGAACATCAGCGCAGTCCTTATCGATCTAGGGTTTCCATACATCGACGGATACAAGCCTCGATCCAACTATCAGCAGCTGTTGATGGACGAGGTGGTAATTCAACTAAATGGCGCTACTAATCTCGAAAGCGTTGCAGCGACTGTAGTGGCAGCTCCTGCGGTCGTACCTACACTGATTCGCTCTCTGTCTGACATAGTTGTGCCTCCTCCAGAAAGAGAGAGCAATCGCATTGGTAATAGAAGGTCTCCTGTTACGGCCCCGCGACGCGGAGTGAATTATCTGGAACAGGAGGCGCGAAACAGGTCTCTTGGATATGCGGGCGAGCTGTTCGCGCTCGAGCTGGAAGATCGCAGACTTCGAGAAGCCGGCCATCATCGCCTGGCAGAGCGAATTGAGCATGTATCTCAGACGAAAGGAGATGGCCTTGGGTATGACATCCTGTCTTTTGAGTCAAGTGGTCGCGAGCGACTGGTGGAAGTCAAGACAACAAATTTTGGCGCGATGACACCTTTCTTCGTGAGTCGTCGAGAGGTGAATACATCTACGGAAGAAGCATCACGCTTTAGTGTATGCCGCATCTTCAAGTTCGGAGAATCACCCAAAGCATACTTTCTCCCGGGGTCGCTCAGGTTGTCGTGCGGTCTGGATGCCGTGCAGTATCGAGCTACACCAGGCTCACAGTCAGATTGATCGGGTGTAGGTCGGTCGCTCGGGCTCCGTTCCTTCCACGAGTCGCTGTGCCTCTGTATCATACGCACAAGTCTCAGCGTGCATGTCGCAGACGAATTCCTCCAGCCCATTCGGCGGAGTGACTTGCTGGGTAGCTGCTACCGTTCCCACCCACTCGTTACGGCCATTGCGATAGCAAAGCACGCAGATGAGATCGGCGTCTTGCTCGCATGGTTCACTTCGTAACCTGTCAGCTTGTATCAGCATCCAAAGTCTCGTCGGTGAGCGGTTGTTACCACCAGGTTGCCCAGCCCTAGTAGTGATATCGCGCCATCAAGAAATTGATTCGATCGTCGAACACGATGTACACGAGGCGATGTTCTTCTGTAAGTCTCCGAGACCATGTATTTGGGCCTAGCCCCTTTAACGGCTCCGGTTTTCCGGGTCCGGAAAACGGTTCTCTCAGAACCAGCTCGATCAGCTTGAGCGCCCTATCGCATACTCGTGGATTCTGCTTTGACCACCACTGCAAGTCTTCAAGACAATTCGGATCGAGAATACAATCGCGCACGAGCTTCTTGCTTCGTGCGCGATTTTCTTCGGAATCGAGTTGCTTCCTGATTTTCGCCATTGGGGAGTTGGGGTTATGGCGTCCCAACTATTTGGCGATACGACCCGACAAGTCGGCACGAAGGGCCGCAGGAGAAGTCTTAATCTGCTCTTTGCCGCTCAAAGCCCGTTCAAGTGCCTCCACCAGGCGTCTGGCATTTTTTGGTGACCGCAGCAGATGCGCAGTCTCCCGAATGCTCGAGAGCTCCTCGGCTGGCAAGATCGCGAGATCCTGATGACCCTTTCGGCTAACGATGACGGCTTCCTGCGTATCCTCCACCTGATCCCATACTTCAGCCAGATGTTCTCTCAACTGGCTGTACGTAGTCGTGGTCATCGCCGGGCTCCATTTGATTGTACAGTAGTACTGTACATCGGCGGAGGCTAATTGTCAAACCAGAAGCACTCCTCGCGGCACCGTCAGACCTTATCGCGCCGGCGCAAACACTACCGTGGAGGTCGGTAGAAAGCGATGCGATGCCGTCTAGCGAACCTGGATGCGCCCTCCATCGGTAGTATCAAAGCAACCGCCCGAGCAGTAGGTATAATCGCCCTTCACGATAAATCGGTAGGACCCGGAGCCACTGCTAAGATCGACAGTCGCTACGATCCTGTAGGCAGCGTCGTAAATCCAGACTTTTGTATGCGGGACACCTGCCTCGCTGACCGCGTCCGAGTACCATCGAACAGTGGTTCCCGCCGAGATCATGGCGGCGGACGGTACCCATCCGTTAGGGAATCCCCTCCGCAGTACAAGTTCCGCCGAAACCACCTCGGGTCGAATCTGCGCCGTCGCCCGGTTCGACACGGTTATGCCGCCGCTCGTAAAACTGACATTGATCTGCGCGGTCCCCGCTCCAACTCCTGTAACGAGCCCGGTGCTGCTCACTATTGCGACAGTTGAGTCGCGGCTCGTGTAAATGGTTGTGCCGATCGGTTCTACTCGCCTCGATGACCCATCGAACGTAGCTACTACGAGCTGAACGGTGTCCCCTAACAGGACAGTGAACTCGCTTGGGCTTAAGGTCATGAAAGTGAGCGGTGGTGGCGTCTCAACCGGCGCCGACGGGGCAGTCGGCACCACCGGTTGCGGCTCGAGGCTCCTCTCGCTTCCGCAAGCGACGATTGCCGCCGTGCCTGTCACGACAAGTAGAATGTTGCCCTTTCGTCTCATAGTTATTGGCTCAGGGTGGGTCTTAACTCTAATACACAAACTGGCCAACAACTAGCTCACTCCCGTCTCGCCCTCATG
Source organism: Gemmatimonadales bacterium (assembly GCA_040002555.1). Classification (GTDB taxonomy): domain Bacteria; phylum Gemmatimonadota; class Gemmatimonadetes; order Gemmatimonadales; family Gemmatimonadaceae; genus UBA4720. The sequence continues at coordinate 3,469 of JBDUEH010000248.1, forward strand.
CAGGTGTGTGTCGTCGTATCCGAACGGTGCCGTCCAGTAGAATCGGTCCTCGAAACCGATCATCTCCCACATGTGCGCTTTTGTGGAGGAGGGCGGCAACGTGGCGGAGCCAGACATGCGTCTGACTTAGCGGCGGCGCAAACATGGCCAAGGCTGCATTCAAAGAAACCGCGCACTAGCGTCGGCTGCTCCGGGGATGGGCAGCTATAGCTAGTGAATCAATCAGCGCACCCTGATCGAGCCCGAAGATCTGTGAAACCAACCCCACTCTCCGCCTGAGCTCGTTCACGTAACCAGTATCAGCATACTGCCGGATCGGCAGCGGCGCACTCTGCGCACGCGGCCCGAAATACATCACCGCGTCAACCAGCGATTCAATAGAAGGAAAGTCCCTCTCTGCGAGCGTGTAGGGCTGCCTCACTCCGTTGACCTTCCGGAACATCGTCACTGAACCGTCCCAGAAAATCTGCGCGTTACGCGCGCCGAGCGGCGTCCCTGCTACGCGGATGAGCGTCTCGCGCGGCGTCGTTAACACGAGCTTCGCAAGCGGAACATCACCTGCAACCGGAAATATCCTGTAGGTCTGCTGCGGATATCTCTGCGCGAGCGCATCGCCTAGCCCAAGCCGATCGAATGTCTTCGGTTGAAAATCAGGAGGATCCCGGCGCAGGATGTGAAGACCACCCGCAATCACCAGTACCTTCCTCTTCTTCGAGAGAACCGCTCTCGAGAGTCTGAAACCACACTGGATCCCTGTATCCCCAGATTCGCGGAAAGTCATCAACCGCGTGCACGTTCGCCCAATCAATCGGCGGATCGAGCGCGATCAATCTCATCCGCCGACTCTTTGGAAGCGTCTTGTTGATTCTCCGGACGGCCGAGTAGACGTCGGCGTAGATGGGGCGGTCCCACGCGAGCGGCTGAGT
>JBDUEH010000249.1:0-4381 GCA_040002555.1 Gemmatimonadales bacterium
ACACTTCGCCCGGCAGCCGCAGCGAAATGAGGACGATCATCGATGAGATGGGCGGATATTACTCGTATTGGGAAACGGGAAAACGAGCATCTCTCCGCGAGCTTCTGATCAATGAAGGAATTGCTGTGCACGTCTCACGCGTTATCAGCCCGGGTCACGCGTCGTGGGAATACTACGGCTACGATCGGCGAGAATACGCTCGAATCAGAGAGATGGGCCCGGTTGTCGCAAGATCACTGATGGGGAATTTTGAAAAATCCGGCCTCGGACTTCGCTTGAAGTACTTATCTGACGGAATGAGCGAAGATGCGCGGCGCGTTGGGGATTTCGTCGTTCCCGAACGCTGCGGATACTACGTCGGTGCCAGAATGGTCGAACAGGCTATCGCAACCAAGGGACTTGCCTGGACGGTGCGCGCAGGACCGGCTGAGATTGCCGAAGTCGCCGGCGATGCAGCAGCTAGCGCCTGACGCTAATCACTTACCCACACAAAACGAGCTGAAGACTCTGTCGAGCACGTCGTCTGTGCTCACAGTGCCGATCAAATCTTCCAGGGCTGCCGTGGCCGTTTGCAGATGAACTGCTGCGACCGGAGCGGGCAGGTTGTTTTCCTTCCATAGCTGCGCAAACTCGGCAAGCTCTCGCCGAGCGTTCTCTATTCCGTTGACATGTCGCGCTCTCGTTAACACCGGGGCTTCAGCTACCGCTGCGCCGACATTTGCCGTCAACGCATCATCGATGCGGCCGAGCAGCGTTTTCAGTCCGACGCCAGTTTCGGAGCTGACTCGCAGGTCAGCTCCCCCGTTCTCACCTCCCTTCGGCTTCGGTAAGTCTCCCTTTGTTTCGACACGCAGCACGGTCGCGCCAGAGGTGTTTTCGAGCGCGTTGACTGTTCGGACTATCGAGTCGACGCTATCACCACAGACAAGAATGACGTGAGCACGCTTGAGATATCTCTCGCTGACTTCAATCCCCATCCGTTCGACCCGATCAGTCGTTTCCCTGAAGCCGGCGGTATCGACAAGACGAAGTGGCCAGTGAGCGCCTTCAATCATGCCTTCTATCGCGTCTCTTGTGGTGCCGGGAATTTCAGTGACTATCGCTCTCGATTGGCCGAGTAGAGCATTGAAGAGCGACGACTTTCCTGCATTAGTTTCGCCCGCGATTACAACCACTGCACCTTCACGAATCATCTCGCCAACGGGAACTGTCGCGAGGAGGATATCGAGTTGCTGGACGATTCGATCTATCTCTTCCTCAATCCTGCTTCGCGGAACAGGTCCATCATCCTCCTCGGGAAAATCAATGTCATAGGCAATCATTGCGGCCAGAGAAAGGAGCTGGTTTCTGACTTCCTCGATTCGGCGGCTCAGTCCCCCGTCCAGCTGGCCAATTGCGGCGGCGTGCATTGCCTGCGATCGTGCGTCAATTAGGTCACCTATTGCCTCGGCCTGCGTTATATCAAGCTTCCCGTTGAGAACTGCTCGTCTCGTAAATTCGCCGGGCTTCGCTTCACGCGCACCCAGTGAGATCAGGGCTTCGATGAGACGCGTCGTTATGTAGTGTCCGCCGTGTGTGGAGATCTCTACGACATCTTCTCCAGTGAACGAATCGGGCCCTTGAAACGCCGTGACGATCGCCTCGTCAATTTGGCGTTTCGATTCATCGGAAACTCGGCACAGAGTTGCGTGTCTTACCGCCGCAGGCCACGGCTGAACCAGCAACTGAGTGAGCTCGAACGCCCTGCGGCCGCTGATTCGAACAACGGCGATTGCAGACCGTCCCGGCGTTGTGGATAGCGCAGCAATGGTGTCTTGAGCACCAGCGATGCTCGAGGCGACCGCCGGAGAGATTGTCATTTGCCCTTGTCGGGAAGATCGAACGACATGCCTGGTTCCAGGATCTTGACGTCGCTTTTTCTCGGGTGTGTTTCGAGCTGAACGCGAAGGAGATCGATCGCGTCATGCGCTTTTACGGTAACGTGGTTGAACGTCCCCCAGTGATATGGAATCAGGTACCTGGCACCAAGCCTTTCAAACAGGTTTAGGGCATCGGTTGTCGTCAGATGCCCTTTTCGAAAGGAGGACTCCTTCCATCTGGGCGCATGACCAATTGGAAGCAGCGCCAGATCCAGCTGCCTTTCGTAAACCGCGAGATGGTTGTCGATCATCTGGCTGGTATCTGGAGTCAGAGCGGTATCGCCTGCAAAAAAGCACGATTCAGTTTTAGTATCAAAAAGATACATATTGGCCGCGCCACGCCACCTGTCCACGCCGTAGCGATGACCCTTGTGTGTCGCTGAAGCCGCTCTGATTGACACCCCGTCGAGCTGAAGTACGTCGCCGGCGGACAATCCGGAAACATTTTCGTATCCCTTCCGTGCCAGCCATTTCGCGATAGCCGGAGGCGCATATATGGGCGTTCCCTTTTTCAGACCATTAAGCGAGTCGAACGAAAGGTGGTCAGCATGCGCGTGTGTAATGAACACGGCGTCGATTGGGGGCAGCTTTTCGAGGGAAATTCCCGGTGCGCTGACTCGGCTCAGAAGCCTGCCAAGCTTTGGATCAAAATTCGGGTCAGTCAGGAACGTACGCTCACCTATCGTAATTAGTAGCGTTGCGTGACCAATGTAGGTTGTACGCACGTTCCCGTCGCTCCTAGCTTGGTTTTCTTCCCTTGGCCCTTTCGCGGGCGATCAGCCACTGTTGCGGAAGCGATGCCATGTTCTGGGCCGTATAGTACAGGTTCAGGCCCGATGCCATGTTTGCGAGAAACATCGTCATCATCACCGGAAACATGTAACTCATCATCTTCGCCTGTGGGTTTGGCGGCGCGTTTCTTAGTCCGATCCAGGACAGTACATACATCGAAATGCCCATCAACACAGGAAGGATGAAGATCGGATCCCTCACGGAGATGTCGGTAAGCCAGAGAAACGGCACACCCCTGAATTCGATCGTGTTTTGAAAGACGAAGAACAATGCGAAGAGAACCGGCATCGGTATCAACATCGGTAAACATCCCGACAAGGCCGTGAAGGGGCTCGCATTCGCCTCCTTGTAGACTTTCATCATTTCTTCGCGCTGCTTGTCCGGATTGTCCTTGTACCGCTTCTGTACTTCGGCCAGGCGAGGCTGGATTTCCTGCATTTTCAGGCTTGAGCGCATTGCACTCTGGTTGAGCGGCCAAAGGATGATGCGAATGCAAATACCAAAGATGATCAGCACCCATCCGTAACTGAGCTTCAGATGCTCATGCAGCCACAAGAGAAGCTTGATACACAATGCAGCGATCGGATTTACGACCGGTTGCAGGAAGCTCCACCCATATGGATTGACGTGATCAAAGTCTCGGCCGACGGACAGGAGCTCGTTCTGCTGCTGAGGCCCAGCATAGATATCAAATGCAAATGCGTCGTTCTTGACCGCCTTTACAACGCTTGCAGACGCTGATGTCGCGAGTTTGGATGTTCTTGGCCCTCCAACAAGCGTCATTTCCTCGAACGCACTGCCTTCGAGGTTGACGATGCCAAGCACAAAATACTTGCTCTTCACAGCGGCCCATGTTAGCGGTCCTGGCTCCAGCTTTTTCTCGCCTGGATCGAGTTTGGCGAAGGGAATTCCTCGAGCGTTATCGCGTTGCGGCTTGAACGAATAAGACAGTGCGCGAATGTCAGCGGTGGTGTCGGTTTCCACTGCCGGCAACGTTGACGGAAGGCCAATCAGAACATAAGCGGGAGCGCCTTCGCCGCCTACCTGACCCGTAACATGAATCAAGTAGTGCGCTGGATCGACTCGATAGGAAATTGTCACCGGCCTGCCAGCAGCTATTGTCGAGTACGTAACTCCACTTGCAGTGTCGCCCTCTTGAGGCATCGTCTGGAATGCCGTCTTGTCGAGCCTGATCGTATCCCGCTGTAGAACAACCGCAAACGTCAACAGCGAGCGACCGGAAACTTGAAAATTTACTTCACCTTTTTTTGTGGCAAGATTTCCGTATCCCTTCATTATCGCCGAAACCGGTACGGCTCCAACATTACTGAACTGATAGACTGCTTTCGCGGTTGAAATCGACTTGAATTCTTCCCTGGCAGGTCGGGCAGCCGAAAGCAGAGGGGCTGTGTCGGACGAGTTGATGACCGGAATTGCTGACATCGGCGTGGGAGTCGTCGATTGAGTCAACCCGGCAGCGCTGGAGTCCGGAACCCGAGCTGCAGGTGCAGGTGCAACCGCTGGAGCCTTTCGCGGAGTGGGAAAGAGCATCGGGGTGACTGCAACGATGATTGCAGTCAGCAGTAAAGCTATAGAAAGTCTTTTATCCATTTATGGGACCGGGTCAAAACCACCCGGCCGGAAGGGATGACAGCGCGCAATCCGACGGA
>JBDUEH010000250.1:0-4381 GCA_040002555.1 Gemmatimonadales bacterium
TCGAGATGCCGGTGCTCGTGGCGATCGAGAATGACGAACGCGGAATAGCAGTTATAGCTGATCTTCTCTCCAAATGGCGATTTGATGTTCACTTCGTCGATTGGAAGCCCATCTGCATCCTTGACGAGTGCGATGAGCTGATCCTGATCCCGCTTGAACGTCGCGACCGTCGGCCCCTTCGGATGCTTTCCTTTCGGAACAAAATCCGGAGCAGTCTTCACTTTGCCGATTCGTATCTTGCCAAGCATCGGAAGCGGGCCAACCATCATGCCGAAAAACCAGCCGGCGAGATCGCGTTTGAATTCCGTGTTCCGTGTCTTCTTCATCGCGCCTGCTTCGCGGAGTGCGACCTGAATTCGCGGGATGTACGCCTCGCTCGTGAGGTTCAAGTGAGCGACGCACTCCGCAACCGACCACTTCGCCGGCTCGGTGCGTTCATCCCACGCGGCGTCAGGAAGACTGTCGACGAGCTTCTCCAACCTCGACTGCGCTGACTCAAATCCCTTGACTAACTCGGCCAGCTGTCGTTGCATTTGCTCTCCCGAATTCCGGTTTGTATGGGGGTCACGGAATTTACCTCACCATGCCGGCAATCAACCTGGTAGGCGGCAATGCGTTGCATCACCCGAGCCACTCCGTTCGCAACAATGACAGTTTGGATTTATCGGCAGCTGAGGAATGAGCGGCCATGCTCGTCTCGATAGTCGGGGGACCGGGTGTCGGAAAGAGCACGCTGCTCCGGCAGCTGGGCGATCTGTATCATCATGGCTCGTACGGCGAAGGTGAGAAAGGAGTGTGGGAGCCGGATGTGCTCATCGACATCGAAGCCGGGCGAAACGCGGTTGGAGTAACGGAGTATTTCGGACGTTTGTATGACGCCAACTACCGCGATGCTGCGCAGCATGATAGCGATGACAAGGTGATTTTCATCGAAGGCGCGCGGATCACTCTTGAAGCGCACATCGTCGAGTATCCGGAAGAGGACCACCCCGCACTCCGCGAGGTTCTCTCGATTGGCGACGAATGGAAGCCCGACAAGACAATCATTTTGACGTCAAGCACCGACACGATCGAAAAACACATCAAGCAGCGCCATCGCGCGTACGAGCGAGTGGAGAACATGGTGCGCAGGTTTCGCCTGATCGACGATGAGTTCGCGAGACTCGCGCCCCAGTACCCCAACACGGTGCTGATCAATCGCGACGGAACCGAATTTCACGAGCGAGATGGCCTTCTGCACATTATCGCGACGGCGGGTTTGCCTGGGTTCACCGACATTCCCTACGACCGCGGAATAACTCTGTAGTTCCCGCCCTTTCTGCTGTACCCGCGCTTACCGGTAGCTGCGTGCCCGCCTCTCTTCTACAGCCGCTTAGACAAAAAGAACTGCCGGTACGACGGCGGGTAATCGTCGAGCGTCCCGAACACTTCGTATCCGATTTTTTCGTAGAACGGCCGAGCCTGATACTCGAATGTGTCGAGGTAGGAGCCGATGCAGTTCTTCGACCGACCGAAATCTTCTGCTGCGTTCATGAGATCGAACCCGTGCCCCTTGCCGCGGTGGGAGTCAGCGATCCAGAGCTTCGACACGTACAGCCATCGCCATTTTATGTGGCCTTGCAGTCCACCGACGACTGCGCCGGCGTCGTCGCGAAGGAAGATCGTTACCGGAACCTCATTCGGGTCGCCGAAGACTCGAACGTTGAACTCGCGGAGCCCCGCCTGAACTGCCGCGACGTCATCGGCGCTGGCCTCGGTCTCCACCCGAACTGTGGCACTCACTCGATGAATTCTCGTTTCAATGCGGGGGGAAGTGCAGAAGGATTAGAGCTATCAGTCCGGGTAGTGCCTGCACGAGTAGAATTTTTCGATTCGCCGTCAATCCGCCGAAAATTCCAGCGACAATAACGCAACCTAGAAAAAACAGCAGCACGTGAAAACCGCCCCCGTTGATCCCCCACAGCAACCCAGCCGCGAGAAATCCGTTGTACAACCCCTGATTCATCGCGAGAACCTTTGTTGACTGTGCCTGCTCCGGCGTCAGTCCGAACGCTTTCATACCAGCAGGCTTGGTCCAGAGAAACATCTCCATGATCAGGAAATAGACATGGAGCAGCGCAACCAGCAGAACCGCAATTCTAGCAACGTTTGTCATCGTGACCCCTGTACCCAGCCCAGTGCTTTGTCGAGACCAAGAGCGAGGCCCATGATCATGGCCGGTCGGCCGTATCGCGTTTTTACGTGTGTCTCGGAGTTCGGATCAGGCACGTCGTCGCGTGCCCAGACCAAGCCAATGTACGGGGAGACTGTCTCGAGTGAGAACAACGACTCGAAAGGCGGAGGGCTGTGGCGAAAACCCACGGTTGCAGCCAGCTGGTTAAAGGGACGCTTAGTCGGCTCTACAAGAAATCCGAAGTAGATGCCCTTGAGGAACGCTTTGGCACCGGTTGCTGCATCATTCTGAAAAATATCCTGCAGTGAATAGTTGACTCCTATGAGCAGCTCCGTTGGCTTGTTTCCGGGATCGAAGGTCCCGCCATCGGTGTTGAATTTTACCTGGCGAATCTTCGTGTATGCCGAGTTTGCGGACAGGAAGACGCGCTCCGCCGGTCCGGTGATGAGAGTCGTGCTCAAGGGAGCGGGCTGCTCACCGCTGGCCCCGTTTCTTTCGGGATCCGTCGCCAGCGGCGCGGTGGCTGCGCTGATTCTCAACACTCCGCGTCCATTTCTGAGCCGATACTTACGAAGCGCGAATGACACTCCCGCCGGGCCCGCCCCGAAATTCTTCTTGGCGATAGCGCCGGCGATCTCCATCAGACTGTCGATGTCCGCAGTGAGGCGGCTTTGTCTTGCTTTTTCCTCGAAGTCGACCGCGCCCGATTGTCGGGAGGGTCGCAGCAGGATAACCTCGACGCTGTCACCCTTGTGGCTCACCCATCGGTTTGACGAATGGACAGACAACTCCTCGCCATGCTGCCTGACGAAACTGAGCAGCCTTTGTGCACCGCCTAGTGAATCCCGGGCATTCAACGAATTGACCAAGCCGACGAGCTCGACGATCAGTGGATCGCTGTCATCGGTCGTGAACGAAAAAACTCGGGTAGCCACCGCAAACTCTTCGCTGACGACCGGAACGAGGTCAATGACCACTATAGGGGAAAAGGATGAGTCAGCCCGAGGCGAAAGCGCTTGCACGGTTTCCCGTGGCACAAGCGTTAAACAAAACGCCGCAATCAATGACAGTGACCATCGACCAGCAGTCATCACTTTGCTCCTTTTTCCGGTGCAGGCACCGGTGGTGGCAGCTCTTCAGAGAATTTCCACGGTACTGGTCCGTCGCGAGTCAGTGGCCGATTGGCGAGACGCGCCCTAACCATCGCTATCGGCATCGGGCCACCCTGAAGAACCGCATCATGGAACGCACGGTCGGTCATCTTCCCCGAATCGACGAGCTCCTTGTGCAGCGCCCGCAACTCGAGTCCGCCAATCATGTATCCAATCTGATAAAGAGGCGAATAGTCTCCGCTGAACGACCGCCTCACTTCGCCCTCTGCATTCGCTCTCTCGAAATCGACAGTATCGACAAGGAACTGCACGGCCTGACCGGGGGTCATCTCGCCAAGATGAAATTTCATCGAGAAGATGATTCGCGCACTTCTGTGCATTCGCCAGAACAGCGCGCCCATGCGGTCCTCGGGCGAAATCTGGAATCCATGATCCCAGAGAAACATCTCCCAGTACAACGACTGTCCCTCGTGCCAGAACGGAGTTCCGAACAGCTGGCGGTGAGTGTTATACCGCGAGGACATGAAGCCCTGAAGGTGATGTCCGGGATTCAACTCGTGAAAAACCGTCGCGTGTGAGAAATGCGGATTGTTTCCGCGAAGGCTCATCAACTTGTCTTCTTCCGACATCTCGTCGGTTGGATAAGAGACGAGAATCTCCTCGCCGCCAAGGAAGAACGGCGCAACTCGCTGACGCGCCGGACTCATCATCTCCATGTTCCAGTCTTCCTTCGCAAGCTCGGGAATTGTCACCCAGTCATGTTGCGCAAAGAATGACTCCGCCTGACGAGCCAGGCCGCGGATCAGATCGGGCTGCTTGCCCGGCTCCACATAAGTATCCTTCACCTTTTCCATCGCCGCTTTCCAGTTGTCGCCGAACCCCATCTCGCGCGACGCCTTCTTTGCTTCGCTCAAACTGAAAGCGTATTCGCGCTGTGCAATCGTGATCAGTTCTCCAGGCGTATACGGAATCATCTCGTACTCGAGATCTCCCTTGAGGCCATCTGCACCAATGGGATCACCGATAATCGGCCCCTGATTGGCACCGCCGCTCGCAATCGCCTCGCTGGACTTGAATCCGACGAGACGCTCCTTCA
>JBDUEH010000251.1:0-4372 GCA_040002555.1 Gemmatimonadales bacterium
CGAAAAGCAATCGAGGAAAGTGGGGCCGAGCGAAAGCGTGTCGATCCGAGGGCGGTCGAAGTGATGCATGCCGAGACGGCAGAGAAGGCATTCACGCGCGATGGCTGGATCTTCGAGCTCAAGCTCGATGGTTATCGACTGATCGCGAGCAAGTCGCACGGCGAAGCGCTGCTGCTAACCCGAAACGGCAACGATTACACCGGAGTTTTTCCGGAGATTGCGCGCGCGGTGAAAGCGCTGCCGGTCGATGAGTGCATTATCGACGGCGAAGTTGTCGTGACCGACGAGAAGGGGTTGCCAAGCTTCGCGATGCTTCAGCGAAGAGGAACTCTGAGCGCGCCGCTGGATGTGAAACGCGCGGCGGTGGAGTTGCCGTCAACTTTCTTCGCGTTCGACATGATCGCGTTCGAAGATTTCGATCTTAGATCGCTACCGTTGTTGAAGCGAAAGGAATTCCTGGCGGAAGTTGTACCGAAACTCGGTCCAGTCAGAACTCTCGATCACATCGAACGTGAGGGCGAAGCCTTCCTCGACCAGGTCGCCGCGCTCGGACTCGAGGGTATCATCGCGAAAAAAGCCGATGAGCCATATCGAAAGGGACGGTCGAGCCAGTGGCTCAAGATCAAACGTGAGAAAACCGACGACTTCGTGATCGTCGGATACACCGCGCCAAAGAAAAGCAGGGTTGGAATAGGCGCGCTCCAACTCGCGGACTATGTAGATGGCGCGCTTGTGTATGCAGGCAGAGTCGGCACCGGCTTCAACGATAAGCTCCTGAAAGAGTTGAAGGAGAGATTGGATCCGATCGAGCGAACTGATCCGGCATGCGCCGGTCCGATTCTAAGGGAAGGCACGAAACCGATCGACGCAATTCCGGAAGTCTCGACTACAACCTGGGTCGATCCGAAGTACGCGTGCGAGGTGCGTTTCAGGGAATGGACCCCGGACGGTGTGCTCCGTCATTCGGCATTCATACGCCTGCGCGACGACAAGCCAATCCACGAGTGCGTGCGTCAAAACTGGTCGTCCGTAGTTTCTGAAGTTTCCGACGTTAACCTAAAAAGCCAATTCGAAGCGGAGCCCTCGAACTCCAACGATGCCTCCCCCTATCCGTCGTTACCATCCCCTTATCCCCCTGAATCGGTTCCCGCTGTTCCCGAGAAAATCGTAGTCATCTCGAATCCAAAAAAGATCTACTGGCCAGCCGAGAAATACACGAAAGGCGATATGATCGACTATTACCGTGCGATCTCGCCCTGGCTCCTCCCATATCTGAAAAATCGCCCGGTAGTACTAACAAGATTCCCGGATGGAATCGACGGAAAATCTTTCTATCAAAAAGACGCGCCGGAGTTCTCCCCAAGCTGGATGCGCACAGTCCCCATCTGGAGCACTGATACTCAACGAGACATCAAGTACTTCGTCTGCGATGACGTCGAGTCGATCGAGTATGTCGCGAACATGGGCTCCATTCCACTCCATATATGGATGAGTCGCGTTGGATCGCTCGAGTTACCGGACTGGTGCGTCATAGACCTCGATCCGAAGGAGGCGCCGTTCTCGGATGTGATCAAGTGTGCACAGGTGCTGCATCGCATCTGCGAAGAAGTTGGTCTACCGAACTACGTGAAGACTACCGGCAAGTCCGGCCTGCACATTCTCATCCCCCTCGGCCGACAATTCACGTACGAACAGTGTCGCGTTATTGGTGAGCTGCTTGCGCGGTTGGTGATTCGTGAGCTTGGTGACATTTCGACGATCACAAGACACATCACCAAGCGTGGTGACAAAGTGTATCTCGATTATCTACAAAATCGGCATGGGCAGACAATCGTAGCTCCGTTCAGCGTAAGACCGTTGCCCGGTGCCACTGTGTCGATGCCGCTCGTTTGGGATGAAGTGAATCAGTCGCTCGATCAGCGCGCCTTTACTATAAGGAATGCGGTAGAGCGGATGGAGAGGATGGGGGCGGATCCTGTAATTCCCGCGCTCGAGGGCAAACCCGATTTGAGCATGGTGTTGGAGCGGCTGAGTGAGTTGATGACGGCGTAAAAGGCGGTTCAGCCTTCGTTAACGAAAACGATCTGCTCACCTAGCTGCTTCACCCAGACTGCCGCCCGCCTCACCCTCTGCGGCCACGATTCCAGAAATTGCGGCGGCTTCACGGGATGATACAACTTGTCAGGCAAGTCTCCCACCGCTGGCCGCGCAGGACGGTATCGCATTGTGCAGAGCGGACTCAGATACCTGCTTGTTGTCGCACGCGAGGTATACGATTGATTTCCGGGAGCAGGCGGAGTGAACTCTCCGTCACCACCCATATCGACCAAACGAAACCTCCTTCAGACAACAATGTTGGCAACACGACCTCAGCGTATCCTCTCCATCCGTCAATCAGAGCAGCGTGAACAAACTCCAGCGCCTCGTGCGAAACGCCATAGATCGGGTTAGGGAAAGAGGCCTCGAATGCATCGATGTCGTAACCGCTTCCACTCAATCCTTCGCGCAGCATGCGCCTTACGAAACCGCTGCCACCAGTGATCGTGATTCGTTTCATACCCGCCAGACGCTATAGCCGTTGACTGTCAACCATCCGATCGCGTTAAGCGATCGAATATCCGAGTGCGCGCGCGTTTTCAGCGATCCGCTTGTCTCGTGTGACAAAGGTCACCAGTTGCGGAGGCTCGCTGAGCAATTCAACTGTCGAAATGTGAATCGCATCGAGCGTTCTGATTGGCTCGATCGGAAAAGGGCGCCCAGCACGAATTAACACGTCGTCCGAAACGGCAATAATCTCGCAACGCCGTGCGAAAGTCTGTAGCCCGTGAATGGCATCCCGCTCCTCTGCGACAGTCAGCCTGCCCGTCACTCGTGCACGAGTCACCGCCCGGTTCGCCTCGGCGAACGTCAACGCCGAAGTGACGCGGCGGCCCGGCGCACGGATAGCTTGCATTGCACGAGTTTCACCCTCCAGCAATGCCGCAAGGAGCGCACTCGATTCTATGTAACGCACCTGGACGCGAAGGCTTTCTGCAACGCGTGCAGGTTTCTTTGCGGTCACGCCTTTGCGTGAGGCCGCCTTATGGGTCGCCACGGTCCTCATCTATCAGGTCAGCGGCAGTTCCCGATGGCAATCGAAGCAAGGGGAAATCAGCGAGAGGATCTCCCCGCTCGAGCGTTGGCCGGATTACACCTGATGCGATCAGTTCGTCGTAACGCGATGACCGCTGGTCTGCGTGGCCCGGCGGCACCAACAGTGCGACAACGCGGCCGCGATCGGTAACCGTAACGCGGCGGCCGGCGACGACTTCCCGCACGTAGTGGCTGAGGTTGTTCTTGAGCTCGCGTATTCCGACGGAGGTCATCGTTCCAATGTAGCCCCATGTAGCTACATGAGCAAGCTCGAATCGATCCTACCCGGTTCGTCTCGCAGCCGTTGTGCGGAAGGCAGGACTCGACGGCAGGGGATTGACGGGACCAGGAAAAAATCGTCCTGCGCCGTGAACGCTAAGATTCCACATGCGGGACCAATGCACTACCTCACCAGAGCGATCACCACCGCGATTATCCCAAGTATGACGCCGACGCCACCGATTGCTATCGCCGCCTGACCGGTCTTCTGCCAGCGCAGCTCTGCAGCTTCAACCGCTTTCATCAGCCGATCATCGGTCGATTGTTGCGGCTCGCCGAAAAGCGACTGCTGCATCACTCCGCGGCTGTCCACAACCTCATCCATCGCCCGCTCGAGCTCGGACTGATGAATTCGTTTAGCTGAGTCCAATCCGGGCAGTGCAGCGGCCATCGTTGCCGCCTTCAACACCGCGTTCTTGATGTCACCACCACTCACCTCATAACGCTCGGCCAGTTCGCGAAAGTTGACGTCGCTGGCGAGAGGCGTTTTCGTTGGATGGATCTGAACTGTCCAGATTTTCTCGCGCTCTTCGACGCCGGGCATCTCGAATCGAACGTGTGTACGAATACGGCGCTCGAAAGCAGGGTCGAAGTTCACGGCAAGGTTGGTCGCAAAGATCACAACACCGTTAAACGATTCCAGCTCTTTCAACAGAACGTTCACAACTGTGTTCGATTCCCGCTGATAACCCTGCGTCGATCCTGTCGAGCGCCGCGAGGCAATTGAATCGGCTTCGTCAAAGAACAGCACTGCATCTTGTTCTGCGGCGAGCCGAAAGACAGCTGCCACATTCTTGGGCGTTTCGCCGGCCCACATCGATTCCATCTCCGCGTACCTCACCGACAGCAGCTTTTTTCCAAGGGCCGTCGCGATTGCCTCGGCGCAGATCGTTTTGCCAGTGCCCGGAGGTCCGGCAAAGTTGAACGCGAGCCCAAGTCCGCTCGAGTGCTTTTCGCCGAG
>JBDUEH010000252.1:0-4342 GCA_040002555.1 Gemmatimonadales bacterium
CTTCATCGATCCGGCGGGTCATCCCCATCTCGGCGAATTCACGAAGATTTCGATACGCGTTGGCAGTGTCGCCGAGGTGCGCGTCAATGCGCGCCATCACTACGCGAACGTTTGGGTGTCCGTTCAAAATCGAATCGACCACTCCGACGTGAGACTTGTACGTTGCCCAGTCGCCTGCGTTTCGCGCCGCGGCGGCCAGACTGTCCTGATGGGCGTAGCGCTCCATCGTGGTCATCGCGTGATCGGCAGTGGCCTGGGCGCGCAACATTTGCGGGGCGATGAGGAAGGCGATGAAGGAGACGAGTCGGATGGATTTGGGCATTTGGAATTGTCGGGATTTGCCGCGGTAACCGTCAACAATTCTCGATTCCCGGCGTGTCGAGCGAAAGTCTCGCAAGTGTCAGAATCTCGTTAGTTGGGATCGGGGCGAGAGAAGCCCAATTAGCCGGCACTGGCCTTATCTTCAGCAACAGGGACCGGAAATGCCCCACTTGCAGACCTCTGCACGGTGAGGGAAGTTGGAGGTCTGGACACGTGAAGCGTCACGAGCGCTGTCGCCGCCCGTTTCCCCCACTCCCGACCAATGAAGCAACTACTGGCGATTCTCACTGCGGCAGCTGCCGCTTCGGTGAGAATTCGAGTTTTGCCGACACCACCTTCGCCGGAAACTATGAGAGTTTTTCCAGCGCCTTTTTTCGCGTCGCGCAGCAGAGATGCGATTGCACGCATCTCCTCGTCACGGCCGACGAGGGGAAGCTGCTTTCCGCCGAACGCGCTGGCGGTGTTGCCTCGCGCGGGGGTCAGCCGGTAGCGACGGTTGGTGGTAGTATCAGCGAGTTCGCGGATGTTAGGGTTTGCCCTACAACAATAGAGAGGATATCGGGCTCGGATAAGTGTCGTAAGACCCTGATGTTTACGATGAGGGATATATTGCGGAGCTTCCAACCCTTATGCTCAAAAATGACCCAGCCTGCCGCTCCAACTACGACGTCGATTACCTGGCAGTGCACGCCCTTTCAGGATCTTACGGCGGCGGACCTGTATGCGGCGATGGCTCTAAGGCAGAAGGTTTTTGTCCTTGAACAGAACTGTGCATACCTCGATGCCGACGGCGTGGACGCCAAGGCGCACCACATATTCGGATGGAAGAAGGGCGATGATTGGCGGCGCCTCATAGCATATGCCCGGATTTTTCCGCCGCGCGTTAAATACGCTGAAGCGTCGATTGGACGAGTCGCGACTCACCCGGATGTGCGTGGAACTGGCGTCGGCCAGCTGCTGATGACCGAAGGTATTCGCCTCATTGAAGAAAGAGGATGGGGTACCGAAATACGAATCGCCGCACAGATGTATCTCGAGCGATTCTACGAGGGCTTCGGCTTCAAGCGAGTCACCGAGCCTTTTCTTGAAGACGACATCTGGCACGTGGACATGAGACGTGGATGAGCACGACGCGCTGAAGCTTCGCGACCGGTTCTACGATGGTGCCACGTTCGCCGAGGTGATCAGACGGCCAAAGGAAAATGCGGTGCTGTGGGAGGCGCTCTTCAAGAGATCGTCGATATCGCAGGACGTGGCCGCAAGGCTGACGAATGTGCGAGGCCAATGGCATCTGCTCGTGCTGAACGAAGACTGGTGCGGCGACTCGGTGAACATCCTTCCGTATGTCGCACGTCTCGCCGACTCGCACCACGGCATCGAACTTCGAGTATTGGGGCGCGACACAAATCCCGACCTGATGAACGCGCACCTGTCCGGGAAGTCGAAATCGATTCCTGTCGTTATCGTCTACGACGAGAGCTTTGTCGAGGTCGGCTGGTGGGGCCCTCGACCTCGAGAACTCCAGAAATGGGTAATTACCGAGGGACTCGCCCTTCCCAAGCCCGACAGGTATCGTCATATCCGTACCTGGTACGCACGGGATCACGGCGTGACGATCGTGTCAGAGATCCTTTCTATAATCGAAAACCGAATGAGTGAGAATGAGACAGCGACTGGCTGAGTTGATTTCCTACATGGACGAGACCCGCAACCGATTGTTCGCGACGATGAGCTCTATCGATCCGGGTGTCGCGGGAATCAGACCGCGAGGCGACGTGTGGTCGGTAGAAGACAATGCGGCGCATCTTGTCCGCGTCGAAGAAGGGGTTTCGCGACTGATTTTGAAGTCGGTGGAGTGGGCTCGTGCGAACGGGGTTGGCGAAGAGACATCTGATGAGTCCATCATGCGGTCGCTGGACAAGTATGGGTTGGCTGAAGCGACGTTCAAGCGTCAGGCACCGTCGATGGTTGAGCCGCCGTCAGGCAAGTCAGTCGAAGAGTCGGTCGCCGCGCTTTGTGCTTCGCGCCAGCGCCTGAAGGAAGCGCTTCTTGGGGGAGATGGACTCGACCTCTGCGAAGTGAAGCGGCCGCACCCGGTGATGGGCGAAATCGACATATATCAGTGGGCTCTCTTCGTTGCGCAACATGAGGAAAGGCATCGCAGGCAGATTGAAAAGACAGTTGACGCGGTAACAGAGCTAGCGGCGGAATCTCTTCCAATCGTGTGATGCCGGACGCTGAATGAAGTGGCTTCTGATCGTCGTGGCGGCGTTGGCAGCAATCGTCCTGGGAGTTACAGCAGTCGGAATGGCTCTCCCGCAGAACCACGTCGCACAGCGGTCGGCCCATTTTTCCGCGTCCCCGGAAAAGATCTGGGCTGTCATTGCAGATGCGGCGTCGTATCCGACTTGGAGATCCGACGTCTCGTCAGTTCAGATGCTCTCTGCGGAGGGCGGCAGGGTTGCCTGGCGCGAGGTCTCGGCAAAGGGGAACAAGCTCTCTTTCGAAGCAACTACATCCGAACCGCCCTCTCATCTCGTAGCACTGATTACAGATAGGGGAATTCCGTTTGGCGGGAGTTGGGACTATCAAATTGTTCCTGATGGCACCGGCAGCCGAATCACGATTACGGAGCATGGTGAGGTCTACAACCCGATTTTCAGGTTCGTCTCGAGGTATGTCATCGGCCATGCGGCGACTCTGGATACCTATCTGAAGAACCTCGCCGCGAAGCTCGGAGAGGCGTATTCCGCCTCTGGGAACCAATGGCGTTTATCCGGGCGCGTTTAATGCATTTTTCCTCCTGAGCGATAAGTTATCTGCGGGCTGTTCCCTCTGGGAACATCTCGTGGCACCTGATGCTTGAACCCCAGCCCCAAAAGACGACGTGACTTTGAACACTGCGGACGATGAAATGCTATCGAAAATCGAGGTCCTTTCCGACCTGGAAGACGTAGTGGCCGACCTGATGGTCCAGCATGAAGCGAAGCGCGTGCTTTGGTTTCCGTCGGAAATCCTCGACGCGGCTCCCGACACGGATCCGGATCATCACATTCGAGAGCTGAGGAAGCGGGCGGAAGGGATCAGCCCGTCGGCGCGAGTTGCGCTTGCGCTGAACCTGCTGACCGAAGAAGGCCTTCCTCACTTCCATCGTATTCTCGCCGTCTATCTGGGCAACGAGAGCCATTGGATGACTTGGACAAATCTCTGGACGGCAGAAGAGGACCGGCACGGCCTCATCCTGCACGATTACACCAGAGATGCGCAGGTATTCGACCGACTCGTGATCGAGAAGATGCAGTTCGATTACCTCCGAGCCGGCTTTGCGCCGGATTGGGATCGTGACCCGTATCGGGTCTTCGTCTACACGTCGCTTCAGGAGCGCGCGACCCAGGTTTCCCATTCAAACACTGGAAAGGCGGCTTCGGAGTTCGAGCCGCTGATTGGGGCAGTGCTTGCGAACGTCGCGAAGGAAGAGGCAAGGCACTACACGTTCTATAGGACGGTCTTCAAGGAAGTTCTGAAGCGCGACCCGAATCAGGCGCTGGAGTCGGCGGCGAAGGTGATGCCGGCGATCGACATGCCCGGCGTGAACATGCCGCATTTCCGTGAGCTCGCCGATGTAGTACGGCGTGCCGGTATTTACGGTCCGCGCGATTACATGAAAATCGTCGAGGAGCAGATCAAGTTCTGGGCGATCGACCAGCTCGAGGGCTTGAATGACGTCGGTAGGATGGCGCAGGAAAAGATCATGGCGATACCTGCGCGGCTCGAGCGGATCGCGGGTGTGATGGAGGCGAAGACGAAGCGCAAGACTTTCTCTTTCGATGTGGCGTTTCGTCAGGAATTCGTGATGGACTAAGACGGGGACTATGGAACTGCGGAACCTCGTAGAGGCGTGATCGGTCGTCGCTGGCGACACACCAACTCCTCCCTTCGAACGGCGAGCGGGGGAGGGTCTAAGTATCCCTGGTTTTCCGTCCTGTTTATTTCCAAATCGTGTGGGGTGTCAGCAATCCAC
>JBDUEH010000253.1:0-4340 GCA_040002555.1 Gemmatimonadales bacterium
AGCAGCCCTGCGTCGAAATTCCAGCGTGGATATGTGAAGTTGTCCGGGTCGCCACCGAAGTCAGCGATTTCTTCTTCAGGTGCGAATACAAGCCGGACGTCAGTGAACCGGCGGTACGTGTAGAGCGAATAGATGCCGCCTTGGTAAAGCGACACGACCTGACAAGTCAGTCCCGCCTTCTGAGAACACTGAGTCTGAATCTGGTTGATAATCGTCGATCTCTGCGTCGCGGCCAGCTCCGGAGCACCTGACGTCACTGCGGCATTCACACGAGCCGTGACGCTTTCGATCGACTCGAGCTGATCGATCGTCATCCCCGCACATTTCTTCTCTTCGCGGATGTTGGCCGCGGCAAAGCCGGTTTCGATGTAGTTCGTGTCCTTCGGCGAGACTCCGTCCGCGCAGTCTCTCACGCAGTGATGGTTGGTGAGGACCAATCCCTTCGACGATACAAACGCAGCAGAACAGTTGGGCGTTCTGACAGAAGCGAGCCGAGCGTTGTCCAGCCAGGCCTGACCGGGGGTGAAACCGTATGTCTTCTTCCAGTATTCGAGCGGAGGGGCATCGAACGTCCACATCGTCCCGAACTGTGGGCGGTATCCAACTGAGCCGAGCGCGACCGGCGGCGGCGCAGTGGACGAAGATGTCGCAGTCGTTGCCATCGACGATGAGCAACCGGAGCAAAGGACAGCGAAAGAAATCAGCGACAGCAGGCGCGCAGATGTCATGTCTAGTTGGGCGGGTGTGGGGAGGACGTAGACTTACGAACTACCCGCCAAACTATCAAGCCAGAGAAACGCAGCCGAGAAGCGGCCGTAGTTCCGCCCTTCCCCTTAAATCATCCTCAGATTTTCTCAGCGGCTGTTAGCTGTTCAGCGCGCTCAGCGGTAAAGTGGTTTCCGCTTTCAGCTGGTGAACCTTTCCAGAACCTGCGCCTCGAGCGCCTCCTTCAAAGGCTCAAGCTCGATTTTCTCCAGCACATCAGCAGCGAACGCGTAAGTCAGCAGACGACGCGCCTGCGACGGACTAATTCCGCGGCTTCTCATGTAGAAGAGAGCCGTCTCATCCAACCGCCCGACGGTCGCACCGTGCGTGCACTTCACGTCGTCGGCATAGATCTCGAGCTGCGGCTTCGTGTCGATGCGCGCTTCGGCCGAAAGCAGAAGATTGTTGTTGCTCTGCTTTCCGTCGGTCTTCTGCGCTTCGGGATGAACGTAGACCTTCCCGTTGAACACGCCGTGCGAGCGCCCGTCGAGAATTCCCTTGTACAGCTCATGGCTCGGACAATTCGGCGCGACGTGCTCGATCCGCGTCTGATGATCGACGTGCTGATTTCCGTCAACCATATAGAGTCCGTTCATCACCGCTTCAGCGGCATCACCAGCAAGAGTCGTGTAGACGTTCGTGCGCGAAAGCGCAGCGCCCGTCGCAAATGAGAACGACTCGTATCTGCTGTCACGCGCTTGATGAACCTGTAGCGTCCCGACGTGAAACGCGTTCTGGCTCTCACGCTGAAGCTTGTAGTGACTGAGATGCGCGCCGTCGGCGACGAAGACTTCAGACACGGCATTTGTCAGGTACACATCAGCACCAAGCGTCACGTAGCTCTCGATAATTGTCGCCTTTGAATGGCGCTCGGCGAAAAAGAGATTGTGCGTGTAGTTGGCCGCGCCTTCCGCGCCTGGGTCCGACACGAATACGAGATGGATCGGCTTGTCGATGATACTGTCTGCCGAAATACGAATCACCGCACCATCAGCCGCGTGAGCTGTGTTGAGCGCAGTAAAGCTCCCGCTCTCCGGAGTCGCCAGCTTCGCGAAATGTCTCTTGATGACTTCGCTATCGCTCTCGATTTCCGATGCTAGCGTCGTGATCGACAGTCCCCCCGGCAACGAACCACTCGCGGGTTGGTTCAAAAGACGACCATTCACGAACACGAGCGTGTACCAATCCTGACCGTAGCCAATGCGAGCGACGGCCTCGGCCGAAACTGCAGCGCCGTCTTTCGGAGTTGCGAACGTCCGGCTCGAGATTGGCGCCACGCTGGTGAAGTGCCAATCCTCGTTCTTCATGGTCGGATAGCCCGTGGATTCAAACGTCGCCAGCGCGGACCGGCGAAGCTCTGCCAGCCAAGTCGGTTCTGTAGAGATTTTTTCCGGTTGTAGCACTTCCGTTCCAGCTTCGCTCACGCGGCTGCCCCGGGAATCCAGTCGTAACCGCGCTCTTCGAGTTCGAGAGCTAGCTCCTTTCCACCGGACTTTACAATCCGCCCCTGCGCGAGAACATGAACGCGATCGGGAACGATGTAATTCAACAGACGCTGATAGTGAGTTACCACGATTGTCGCGTTGTCGGGACGTCGGAGGGCATTCACTCCGTTCGACACGACTTTGAGCGCGTCGATGTCGAGACCTGAATCCGTCTCATCAAGAATCGCAAGCCGCGGCTCCAGAACAGCCATCTGAAGAATTTCGTTTCGCTTCTTTTCTCCACCCGAGAAACCGGTATTTACGGAGCGGTTCATCATCGCCTGATCCATCTCGACGATCTTGGTCTTCTCTTCCATCAGGTCCAGAAACTCGAGTGGATCGAGCTCGGGCTGCCCCTTCGCCTTACGAATCTCGTTGTAAGCCGAGCGAAGAAAGTAGGCGTTAGTAACGCCGGGGATTTCTATTGGGTACTGAAACGCGAGAAAAATTCCCTCCTGCGCGCGAACCTCAGGATCCATCTCGAGAAGATTGCGGCCATCGTACTCGACGGTGCCCTTTGTTACTTCGTATGCTGGATGCCCCGCCAAAACCTGCGCGAGCGTGCTCTTGCCCGAGCCGTTAGGTCCCATCACAGCATGGATCTCACCGGCTTGAACCGAGAGATCGATGCCCTTCAGGATTTCCTTGTCGCCAATGTTTGCGTGGAGGTTCTTTATTTCTAACACGTGCTTTCCTGTTGAGATGAAACCGCTGACCGCTGACTGCTTACTGCTGACCGCCAAACGGCTAACTACTCCCGCGCTCCCGGTGCCTCCGTTGGGCAGTCAGCAGTCAGCGGTCGGCGGTTGGCAGCTCCTATCCAACCGATCCTTCGAGTGTAATGCCGAGTAGCTGCTGCGCTTCAACAGCAAACTCCATCGGAAGATTCTGAAACACTTCCCGACAGAATCCCGACACGATCATGCTCACGGCATGCTCGGCCGAGAGCCCTCGCTGCTTACAATAAAAGATCTGGTCCTCTCCGATCTTCGACGTCGATGCTTCGTGCTCGAGTGTCGCCGTGTTGTTCTGGACCTCGATGTACGGGAAGGTATGAGCGCCGCACTGATTCCCGATCAACATCGAATCGCACTGCGTGTAGTTTCTCGCGTTTTCGGCCCTCGGCATGATCTTCACCTGGCCGCGGTAGCTGTTGTTGCCGTGGCCGGCCGAGATTCCCTTCGACACGATGTTGCTCTTCGTGTTCTTGCCGATGTGGATCATCTTCGTGCCGGTGTCGGCCTGCTGATAATTGTTCACGACGGCGACCGAGTAGAACTCTCCGGTCGAGTTGTCGCCCTGCAGGATCACGCTTGGATATTTCCAGGTGATAGCTGAGCCGGTTTCGACCTGCGTCCACGAAATCTTCGAGTTGACGCCGGCGCATTTGCCGCGCTTGGTCACGAAGTTGTAGATGCCGCCCTTTCCTTCTGAATCACCCGCGTACCAGTTCTGGACGGTCGAGTACTTGATCGACGCGTTATCGAGCGCGACCAGTTCGACGACCGCCGCATGAAGCTGGTTCGTATCGCGCTGAGGCGCGGTGCAGCCCTCGAGATAGCTGACTGATGCGCCTTCGTCAGCGATGATGAGCGTGCGCTCGAACTGTCCGGTGTCCGGATTGTTGATTCTGAAGTAGGTCGACAACTCCATCGGGCACTTTACGCCCTTCGGCACATAGCAGAACGATCCATCGCTGAAGACGGCCGCATTCAGGGCTGCGTAGAAGTTGTCGCTGTGCGGTACGACCGTGCCGAGGTATCGCTCGACGATGTCGGGGTGGTTCTGGACCGCCTCACCGAAGGAGCAGAAGACAATACCGTACTTCGAGAGCTCTTCCTTCATTGTGGTGCCGACCGAGACGCTGTCGAAAATCGCGTCTACCGCGACACCAGCGAGCTTTTTCTGCTCATTGAGGGAGATGCCGAGCTTCTCGTAGGCGCGGAGGAGTTCCGGATCGACTTCATCGAGGCTCTGAAGCGGCTTGACGCTCTTCGGGGCCGAATAGTAGATGATGTTCTGGTAGTCGATCGGGTTGTAATGAAGGTTGCTCCAGTGGGGCTCCTTCATTGTCAGCCAGCGGCGATAGGC